>JAQUCZ010000067.1 GCA_028685945.1 Sulfurimonadaceae bacterium
TTCTCGAATATTGCACGCCGTAATCAAAATGGATCCACTCGTCTCCGAAATACTCTATGCCGCTAGCTTCTACGTAGGTGATTACGCTCATCCGATCGATATAATTTACCCACAAACGTGCCGAACTATCCGGCGCATATTCGTAGATGATCGAACCGCTTGCCATGCCGAAGCTCTCTTCATCCACCAGTTTTTTAAACTTGTTTTGATAGAGATTTGCTTCAGTGTCCTGCGAATCGTACCCCGCCCAACGCGTAAGGTACAAAAACTGCGAAGAGAGGTTTGGCATGTACTCCACGAACACGCACGCCCCCTCGAAACTGTTGGCACTCATGCGGATATCGTCGCTGTCTGCATAAGGGGTTTCGACGCGAATACGCCCAAGGGCACCTTTTGCGTACTCGTTTTGAAAATGCAGCCCCATCTCGCCGACATAGGCATACGACTCCAAATCTTCCCCGAAAAACTCGGGATTTTTCTTCTCGTTTCTAGGGTTAAGTGCGTGAACGTCTTGAGAGACGTACACCGCACCTTGCAGATGCACTCCGTTGTACTCCGCCGTTTTAAACCCTAATTCGCCTCCGAGCGAGAAGGCATGTTTGCGCTCGTCGCCCCCCGCGGGAAGATCGTAGCGCGAATCGATGTACCCTAGGCGCAACTTGCCGTAAAAGTCGGCATAATCAAACATCGTATCGAAACTATGTGCCTCTTTTGGAAGCTCTTTGAGCACCTCGTAGCGATCGGCACCTTTGGAATGGATCAGCCCTTTTTGTTCTACCGTGCGCACCTCTTGCGCTAGAGGCTCTTGCACCTGTGCGACGTAAACAGCTTCTATCACGTAACCCCCTTGCGAGTAAATAATGTTGTAATTTTACCGAAACTCTTTTAGCTCTTGAGAGAAAATCTATTTCTAAGCTATAATTGCAAAAAAAAATCGAGGTCTCTCATGCAGTTTCTTTTTCGTAGCGATTCCCACTTTAATCTCGCAAATCTCTTTACTTTCGTCAATATCACCGCGGGGTTGGGCGCTACCTACTGTATTACGCAAAACAACTTTTTTGTCGCGATTATCTTGGCATGGGTGGGGGGAGCGTTTGATATATTCGACGGCAAAATCGCGCGCAAATATAACCTCTCCAACGAGTTCGGCATACAGCTCGACAGCTTCGCCGATTTTTTAAGCTTCGTACTTGTACCCGTCTTTTTGATCTTTCAAGCGGTTTATGCCGCGTCGTTTCACGGCATGTGGAGTGTTTTGGCGGGGGCGGTAAGTATCTACTACGTTATCTCGGGGCTTCGCAGACTTATTCAGTTTAACATCAACTCCGATGCGGGATCGGTCTCAAAGTATTTCGTCGGCGTTCCCACGCCGCTGGGTGCGATCTTGCTGTGGCTCGTGTATCTTGCAAACACCTACGGATTTTTGCCTGCCGAAGCTGTTTTGGCAGCTATGGTGGTTATAGGTTGGAGCCTTAATTCCACACTCAAAGTTCCCCATCCTTAAGTTCTTGGCATGTGCCACATGCCAAGAATTTAAGAGCACACCCTGTTTCTACCGCTCTCTTTGGCACGGTAAAGCGCTTCGTCCGCCTCTTTGATAAGGTCTTCAAAACTGTAATGGGTCGGTTTGAGGGTACTCACCCCGAAACTCGCACTCACTTTTATCCCCTCGGGCATAAGCGCTTCTATATGGCGGCGCAGCTGTTCCGCCTTGGCATGTGAATTTTCCAAAGAGCAACTCTCCAACACCAATACAAATTCCTCACCGCCGTATCGCGCGGCAATATCCTCATTGCGCTTTTGGGTTTGCAATACCGTTGCAACCGCGTGGATTACGTTATCTCCCGCTTGGTGTCCGTAGGTGTCGTTGATCTTTTTAAAGTGATCGATATCGACCATGATGACGCTTAGCGCATCTTCATGACGCAGTGCGTGGGAAAATTTACGCCCCCCCTCTTCAGTGAGATGGCGTCGGTTGTAGAGTCCGCTAAGCTGATCGTGCGAGGCGGCAAAAAGGAGTTTGTCGCGCTGCTCTTTGAGGGTAATATGGATATTGATGCGCGCTTTGACGATAACGGGGCGGATAGGTTTGGTGATGTAATCGACCGCACCCTCTAAAAGCCCTCGCTCCTCTTGATGGGTTGCATCGTTTCCCGTAACGAAGATAACGGGGATATCTTTGGTGGCGTGATCGGCTTTAAGACGCCTAAGCACCTCAAAACCGTCCATTTGGGGCATCTCAACATCCAAAAGGATAATATCGGGGATCGGTTCGCTCCTTGCAAGTTCAAGCGCGCGTTCTCCGTCCTGAGCGATTTTGACGCGGTATTCGCTCTGCAAAATCGAAGCAAGCAGCTGTGCATTGGATGCAACGTCGTCGACAACCAATACTACGTTTTCATTTTTTTTCATAAAACCTGCTCATAAAAAGTTGGATGCACTTTATAGCAGGCTTTTTTAAAAAAAGCTTAAAGAGGTAGGAAACATTCAAAAAAAACTTTAAATGTTACTTGTTATTGACGGAAAATTTGCCGCTCCCTTGCAAAAAGATGATGATGCTTAAGATAAAATACAAAAACGGCAACTCGATCGCCGGCGCTCCGTGTTTACCCAAACTAAAAAAAGCACCCCAGTATGCCAAGAACATCGCCATCATCATCGTAAACGCCAAAAACAAAGATGCGATACGTGCATAAAGCCCTAAAACAATAAAAAAGGGCACGATCACCTCTCCGATATACACGCCGTAAGCAAAAAACTCGGGCAACCCCGCTTTTGCAAGAAGCGCTTTAACACCCCCTACTCCGTGGATAATTTTGTGGATACCGTGAAAAAGCATCATGATCCCCACGCTTAGGCGCAATAAAAGTTTCGCCAAATCGGGACTTAAAAACATCTCTTCTCCTTTTATTCTTCTCTTGCGACTCTCAATCTGCACGTACCGACCGTTACGACCTTGCCGCCTTTGATTGCCTCTTTGACGTAAGAGAGTACCCCTTTAGGATCGGCATCGCCCACCTCTTCGGTGATAATGCGCAGCAGATCCGCCTCTTTTGTTATAGTCCATGTTGTTTCGTATGTGTATTGTGTTTGTATTTCCATGCCGCAATAATAGCGACAAAAAATTTAAACTTTCGTTTGACACATGCCAAGAAAATTTTTAAACCTCTCATGAAGCAAGATTTCGATAAAATTACTTTCAATCTGTTTCGAGGAAACTTCGATGAAAACCAAACCTATCAAAAACAAAATAATGGTTCTTACCACCTTTATTTTTGCCTTCTTAACGCTCTTTTTCAACCTCTACCTCTACTACACCAAAACCAAAGAGCAAGAGCACGATTACCTCGAGAAAGAGAAAAATATCCAAAATAGTATCTCCCATATCCAAGAGCATTTGGCGTACACCGTTTCAAGCCGCCTCGAGACGATCACCAAACTCGATTATTTTGAAGATTTTAAGCAAGACCTTGCAAACGATACTTTTGAGCACAGAACCCGCCACCTCGACAAACTTCGCTTCAATTACGAAAATATCAAAAAACAAGTGCCCCATATAGAGACCCTCCATATTATCGACCCTCGCGGCTACTCCTACATACGGCTTCACGATACCAATCTCTACAAAGACAAAATCGCCGATCTGCGCAGCTCGATCCTCCACTCTATCAAAGAGCCGAAAAACAGACATTTTTATGAATACGGAATCTTCGGTTTAAAATACAGAGTTTCCCACCCGATCTTTGCGGGGGAGCAGTTTGTAGGGCTTTTGGAAGTGGGGATCGACCCCGCTTATCTAAGCGACTTTATCCAAAAGCTCACCTCGTTTGAGAGTTTTGTGCTTATAAAAGAGAAAGATTCCAAAAAATACGTCACGAAAACCCCGCTCGACCCCTCGTTGCTTGCTCAGTTGCAAGATACCGCGAGCGACACCGTAAAATACGACGATAAAACACTTCTTAAATACGTCCATACCCTCTACGACATCCAAGGAAACCCCTCTCTCCAAGTCGTTACCGTCGAAGACGTTACCCATTCCCAAAGAAGTTTTTTAAACTTTTTTCTCCTCTCGATCCTCACCTCTATCATCCTTATGTTTTTGCTGTTATGGGTTCTTGATCGTTTTTTTACGAAAATTCTTCTTCGCATCGATGAACTGCTCTACCTCATCAACCACACCCAAGACTTCATTATCGCCATCGATGCGGCTACCAAAAAAATCAAATTCGCCAACGCGCCTACCTATAGCATCTTGGGGCTTAACAAAAAAGAGCTCAAAAGTTTCGACGTTACGAACATTTTGCTTCCCGCACCCGAAGATGCCAAAAACTCCGTTCCCCTTTTTGAACGCAGCAGTAAAGCCCTCACCAAAAGAGCACTCTTGGCATGTACGAAAGAGCACCATATTCCGCTGGAGATGAGTATCAACTATATCCCAAAAGACGGCGGGTATTTCGTCGTGATCGCCAAAAACATCTCCGAACAGCTCGAACTCGAACTTCAAAAAAAAGTCAACGAGAGGATGATCAACAAATATATCCCGATGTCCCACACCGACCTCAACGGAGTCATCACCTACGTCAACGAAGCGTTTTGCAACCTTACGGGCTACTCCAAAGAGGAGCTTCTAGGGCACAACCACTCCATGTTAAAATCTCCAAAAACCCCCGCTTCTCTTTATAAAAAGATGTGGGATACCATTTTAGCCGACAAAACGTTCCGCACCGAACTGCGCGTACTTACAAAAGAGAAAGAGGAGATTTGGGTAAAAATTCTCATAGAACCCCGCTACGATATCAGCGGCAAAAAAACGGGATATATCTCGACCCGCGAAGATGTGACCGACAAACAAAAACTCAGATTTATCTCCGAACACGACCAGCTTACCAAAGCCTTCAACCGCAGAAGTTTCGAATCGAAGCTTGAGCAGATGCTCGAAGATGCACTCAAACACAACAAAACTTTCGGGGTTGTGATGTTCGATATCGACCACTTTAAAAAAGTCAACGATACCTACGGGCATCAGGCGGGGGACGACGTGCTCGTCAAAGTAAGCCGCATCGCCAGAGAGACTCTGCGCGAGGAGGATTTCTTTGCACGTTGGGGGGGCGAGGAGTTTATGCTGCTTCTTAAAAACACCAAAGTAGAAGAGCTGATCCTCGTAGTCAAAAAGATACAAGAGCATTTCGATACGGCAGATTTTACCCCTGTTCCCCGCATCACTTCAAGTTTCGGGATCACCCTGTATAAACTCGAAGATACCAAAGAGAGCATCTTAAAACGGGTAGACGAAGCGCTTTACCGTGCTAAAGAGCTAGGGCGCGACCGTTACGAAATAGGCTAAATCCTTGGCATGTGGCACATGCCAAGGAGACCTACTTTTTCAAAACAAACTTGTAGTATAAAATAGGCAGGAGCACGAGTGTGAGAAAGGTTGACGTCACTAACCCGTTGATAACCACGATCGCCAAAGGTTTTTGTATCTCAGAACCGGGTCCCGTGGCAAAAAGCATCGGCAAGAGCCCCAGTGCTGCAATAAACGCGGTCATCAAAACGGGGCGCAATCTTCGTACGGCACCCAGCGTTACCACTTCCAAAGGGTTTTTGACACTCTTTTGCAAAGCGTTGAAATAGTTTATCATCACCACGCCGTTTAAGACCGCGATCCCCATCAGTGCTATAAAACCTACACTCGCAGGAACGCTCATATATTCCCCGCTAAGATACAAACCGTAGATTCCCCCTATAAGGGCAAAAGGGATATTTAACAAAACCAAAAAAGCCTGCAAAGTAGACTTAAACGTCATGTAAAGCAAAATAAATACAAGACCTATACTCAAAGGAACAATAATAGAAAGTCGTTTGGATGCACGCTGCTGGTTTTGGTATTCACCCGCGTACTCTATGAAATACCCTTCTTTTAAGTGAACCTTCTCTTCGATCTTCGATTGCAGCTCCTCCACGAACCCGACAAGGTCGCGTCCTTGAACATTTGTTTGCACGATACTTTTTCGCAGACCGTTTTCATGGTCTATCTGCACGGGACCCGAATGCATAACGAAAGTGACCAGTTCGTTTAGCGGTACCGACGCACCGTTATCAAGGACATAAAGAAGATTTTCATTGATTTGCATACCGCTTTGTTGCTCTTTTGCCCCTTTTATCATCAGCGGTATCCGGCGCAAATCTTCTTGTATCACTCCCGCTTCCAAGCCGTCAATCGCCGTTTTAAGATAGGTCGTAATATCGTTTTTACTTACCCCGTAACGCGCCATCGCCTCATGTTTGAAATAAACCTCCCAGTACGCAACCCCTTCATTTGCCTTTTTATAGACATCCACGCTCCCCTCGATAGATTCGGTTATCTCTGCCGTCTCTTTGGCGATACGCTCAAGTTCAAGCGGTTCTAGGCCGTAAATATTCACGACGATATCGCCTCGTGAACCGCTGATCATCTCCGAAACCCTCATCGCGATGGGCT
>JAQUCZ010000068.1:0-4621 GCA_028685945.1 Sulfurimonadaceae bacterium
AACATGCCAAAGAGAAGATTCTTGCCGATGCCAAAGAGAGCGCGGAGCATGTGATGGTGGTCGATCTGCTTCGCAACGATCTCTCTATCGTCGCAAAAAAGGTACGTGTAGAGCGGTTTCGCTATGTCCACGAGATCGAAGCGGGAGCAAAAAAACTGTTGCAGGTGAGTTCCCATATCTGCGGCGATTTAGAAGATTCATGGCATGCCAACGTAGGGGATATTTTACGCGCATTGCTTCCTGCGGGGAGCGTGAGCGGTGCGCCTAAAAAAAGCACGGTGAAGATTATTCAACAAGTTGAAGGGTACGAGAGGGGATTTTACTGCGGGGTGTTCGGGGTGTATGACGGAACATCGCTAGAGAGCGGGGTTATGATACGTTTTATAGAGAAAACCGATGAGGGTTTAGTGTACAAAAGCGGCGGCGGCATCACGATCGAGAGTGATGCTAGGAGTGAATATAATGAACTTTTAGACAAAGTTTATCTTCCTTAAAAAGTGAAAATATGATGCGTTATTTGTTGATCGGGTTGCCTTTGGTTGTGTCGTGTGTTTTGGTTTTGCTCTCGTTTTTTAAAGGGAGCGAGTTTGCGGT
Organism: Sulfurimonadaceae bacterium; assembly: GCA_028685945.1. Lineage (GTDB taxonomy): Bacteria > Campylobacterota > Campylobacteria > Campylobacterales > Sulfurimonadaceae > Sulfurimonas. The sequence goes on from JAQUCZ010000068.1 coordinate 595, forward strand.
GTTTGGCTACGGAGTCGATTCTTTGGAACTTTTGGGGGTTTTAGGGGCGCTGTATTGGGGTTTGATGCTGCTTTTTTTTATGGAGAACAAAGAGCGTTTTAAAAGCAGGCTGGAGATATCGCAGATCATTTTTTTGCATCTCGTAGCAACGGCACTTTTACTCTTTTGCGGTGCATACTCTTTGGCGCTTTGGATGCAGTTTTTGTTTCCGTTGCTCCTGCTTCGCAAAATGGGGGCTTTTCTCCTTGGCATGTTCTTGTTTTTTGAACATTTGATTTTATTGGCGTTGTTTGGTTCGGGAAATTACTGGCTCTATTTTATCTACCTCGGTTTGGTGCTTTTCTTTTTCTGGATGCGCAAGGTCTATTTTCAGGGTGTTTCTCTTTTGGGGTGCGGTGTCGTGATCGGGCTGCTTTACGGGGCAGGGTACCTTTTGGAGGAGTTTTTATTCGATTTGTATATATGGAGCGGATTAGCGGATCGAACCGTTTCGCTGGATGCGACGGTGCTTGGCGGATTAACACTATTACACATTTTCGCAATTTTTTTGATTCGTTACAAAAAAAACAGAAGCTTTAAAAAATATTGAGACTTCTTGGGTTATAATGATTTTTTTAAAAAATAAGGTTGGTGTATGTATTTACAAGATTTGAAGTTTTCGTTGTGGGCTGATTTTATCGAGAGAGATTATTTAGATAAAGAGTTTAGGGAGTTGATCGAGAAAAAAATTATTAACGGAGCGACTTCCAATCCCGCCATTTTCAAAAGTGCCATCTTGACCTCCCCTGCGTACAAAGAGCAACTTGCAACTCTTAAAGGCTCTACGCCCAAAGAGAAATACGAAGCGGTTGCGATCTATGATATTCAAAAAGCGGCAGATATTTTAAAACCCTTGTACGAAGCGGGAGACGACGGTTATGTAAGTATAGAAGTAGATCCGTTTTTATGCGACGATGCCGAGGGAACGATAGCAGAGGGCAAACGCCTCTTTCAAGCGATCGGCAGAGAGAACGTAATGATAAAAGTACCCGCTACGGCGGCGGGTTATGTCGCAATGGAGACACTCAGCGGCTTGGGGATCCCTGTCAATGCGACGCTTATTTTTTCCAAAGAGCAAGCCTTGGCATGTGCCCAAGCGTTTGGCGCGGGAGCCAAAAAAGCCCCTAAGGTTGCAGATACGGTGATCAGCGTGTTTGTAAGCCGTATTGACCGTGCGATCGATCCTCTTATCAAAGACGCGGGGATTGTGCCTGCGCTCAGCGGAATCTACAACAGCGCTTCTATCTACAACGCAATCGAAGCGATGCAAGTGCCCCGCTGCCGCACCCTTTTTGCAAGTACGGGCGTCAAAGACGACTCTTTGAGCGCGCACTACTACGTCGACGGACTGCTCGGGTACAACACCGTCAATACCGCGCCGATCGATACGATAAAAGCGTTTGATGCAAACGGAAAAAAACTCAAAGTGCTCCCGATCGCCGAAGAGGAGATTGCAGAGCATTTTGCAAAACTCCAACAGCACGGGATCGATTTTGATGCGGTAGTGGCAAAACAGATCAGCGACGGGCTAGAGGCGTTTAAAGATGCATTTACTGAGATATTGGAGGCACTATGACAAAAGAAGAGATCGGCTCGACAAACGTCGATGTGAGTCAGCTCACGTTTGAGCAGCTTAAAAAGATTCGCGCGTATCTGCAAAAAATGGTAGAAAACGGGGGGAGTGACCTTCATGTGAAAGCAAACTCGGTAATCCGCGCAAGAATCAACGGAAGTTTGGTGCAGTTTTCGGGAGCGATTTTCTCTAAAGAGGATGCGTTGACATTCGCTAAAGAGCTTTTAAAAGGGCGCTTTTCGGAGCTTGTAGAGAACAAAGAGGTAGACTTGGTTTACCCTTACAGCGAAACGGTGCGTTTTCGTGTCAATATTTTCTTTCAAATGGACGGGGTTTCGGCGGTTTTTCGTGTAATTCCGATGAAAATACCCTCTTTGGATCAACTTTATCTTCCCGAAGTGATCGGTGAGTTTACGAAAAAAGAGCGTGGGCTTATCCTTGTAACCGGGGTAACGGGAAGCGGTAAATCGACGACGCTGGCGGCGATGATCAACCAGATCAACCTTACGGCAAAAAAACATATTATTACCATCGAAGACCCGATCGAGTTCGTACATAAAGACAGAGGGTGCGTTATTAATCAGCGTTCGGTGGGGCAGGATACCCTTTCGTTCGGTAATGCGCTACGTGCCGCACTTCGTGAAGACCCCGATATTATCCTTGTAGGGGAGATGAGGGATAGAGAAACGATCAACCTTGCGCTCCACGCGGCCGATACGGGGCACTTGGTTTTCTCTACGCTTCACACCATCGATGCCAAAGAGACGATCAACCGTATCATCTCGACATTCCCTACCGAGGAGCAAAACCGTGTAAGGCTCTCATTGGCGGGTGTATTGCAGGGGGTTATTTCTCAGCGTCTTATCCCGACGGTAGACGGCGGACGACGCGCGGCTATGGAGGTTTTGGTGAGAACCCCTACGATCGAGAAGCTGATTATGGAAAACCGCGACTATGAAATTCGCGATGCAATCGAGAAAGGGAAAGAGCACTATAAGTCCCAAAGTTTCGACCAGTCGATTTTGGAACTTTATAACGAAGGTGTTATCACCAAAGAGAAAGCAAAAGATTTCGCAACGAGTGCGGCGGATATGGAACTTCGCATGAGCGGGCTTACAAGCGGCAAAGCGGGCGAGCAAAAAGAGGGTACGAGAAAAGACGGTAAACCGACAAGCGGCGACGATATTTTTGATCTTAAACTTTAAAGTTGCATAACATAAGATAGCATAAAGAATAAAAAAGGTAAAATTCGCTCCATTTTTATTGAAGGATTTAATATGTTAGAAGGCATTGTTAGAGAGAGTATTGGCAAAGCGAGCACAAAAGCACTCCGCCGTGATGGTTATCTACTTGCAAACGTGTACGGAAAAGGGCTAGAGAATATTCATGCCGCATTCAAAGAAAACGAATATGTACGTACGGTTCGCAACAAAGAAACATTGGCATTCCCCGTAAAAATCGCAGGGAAAGAGATGCAAGTTGTTGTTCAAGCATATGAAGCACACCCTGTAACGGGAAAACTTTTGCATGTTGATTTGATGGTAGCACAAACGGGCGTAGTGACACACTACCACCTTCCCGTAGTACCGCAAGGAAGCGCTATCGGTCTTAAAAACAAAGGTATGGTATATGTTGCTAAACCACGTTTGAGAGTAAAAGCGAAAATCGAAGATTTACCGAACCAAATCAACGTTGACGTAACCGAGATGGACGTAGGTGATTCTAAACTTATCCGTGATTTGGCAAAAGTCGCAAACGTAACTTTTACAGATTCGGATCGCGTATCTGTACTAAGCGTTATCAAAGCTAAATAATCATGCTTATAGTCGGACTGGGCAATCCCGGCCCGAACTATGAAAAAACACGCCATAACATAGGGTTTATGGTTATAGACGAGCTTGTAAAACGTACGCAGGCATCAAAAATCTCCAACGCATCTTTTAAAGGTGAACTTTTTAAATTTTCTAATCATTTTTTACTCAAACCGCAGACCTACATGAACCTTTCGGGAGAATCTATCGCAGCGGTCAAAAATTTTTATAAAATCGAAAACGTTATCGTCATCCACGACGATTTGGATCTCCCTTTCGGTACATTACGCTTTAAAATCGGCGGCGGTCACGGCGGTCACAATGGGCTACGCTCAACCGATGCAAAAATCTCCCCCGAATATATCCGCGTACGCATGGGAATAGGTAAACCCGAACACAAAGGGGAGGTCGCATCGTATGTGTTAAGCAATTTTAGCGCCGATGAAGCAAAACATCTGCCGCAGTGGATCGCTCAAGCAGCCGATGCAACCGAAGAACTTTTGAAAAAATCTCTCGATGAGGTAAGCGCTCAACATACCGTAAAAAAATTTCAGCTAAAATAACGCCACTTTTACAAACGGATCATTATGCTGGCATTTCGATA
>JAQUCZ010000068.1:4721-6416 GCA_028685945.1 Sulfurimonadaceae bacterium
ATAAGCCCGAGATTTTTAAATATTTCACTTTTTAGTTTCGGGGCTATCTTAGCAAGTTTGTTTACGTGGGGGATACTTTTTATGCTCTTGGAGCTCTCCAACAACAAAACAATACCGAGCGAAGCGGGAGTTATTGCGCCCGTCGTTTTACTTTTCGTGCTTGCTTTGCGTCAATGGAGAAAGTACCGTTTGGCATCGTAAAAGGGTGCTTTTGCTTGGAACAATTAAAAAATAAGTACATTTTTGGTAGAATCGCAAAAAATTTTATTAGGATTTTTAATGATACACTTCAAACAATTAGCACAAGAGTATAAAACTCCTCTTTATGTTTACGATTTTGATTATATGGCAAAACAGTATGAGGCTTTAAAAGAGGCGTTTCGAGGGAGAAAGTCGATCCTAGCGTATGCGGTGAAGTCCAACTCCAATCTGAGCGTCGTGCAACACTTTGCAAAAATGGGAAGCGGTGCCGATTGTGTTTCGATAGGCGAGGTGCGTCGTGCTTTTTTGGCGGGTGTTCCTGCGTACAGAATCATCTTTAGCGGCGTGGGTAAGAGCGATGATGAGATACGCGAAGCGATTGAGCGCGATATTCTTTATATCAACGTTGAAAGTGAAGCGGAACTAGGACGCGTCGAACTGATCGCGCAAGAACTAGGCAGAGTAAGCCGTATAAGCGTACGCGTCAATCCTAATATCGATCCCAAAACCCACCCTTATATCTCCACGGGGCTGCACGACAATAAATTCGGCGTCGATTTAGAGAGCGCAAAAAGAATCTATATCAAAGCAAAAAATTCCCCCCATCTCGATCCAGTAGGGATCCATTTTCATATAGGATCGCAGCTGACCGAGCTAGACCCTATCCGCGAATCTGCAGAGATCGTGGCGGATATGGTGCGCTCGCTGCAAGCGATTGAAATTGAACTGAAATTTTTCGACATCGGCGGCGGGCTCGGCGTTGTGTACAACAATGAAACGACGATCAAACCTTACGATTATGCGCAAGCGATTTTAGGGACGCTAACGGGGCTTGATATGACGATCATCTGCGAGCCGGGAAGATTTTTAACGGCAAATGCAGGCTACTTTCTGACAAAAGTGCTTTATGAGAAAAAGAACGGTTCCAAACGTTTCGTTGTGGTTGATGGGGCGATGAACGATCTTATCCGTCCGAGCCTTTATAAGGCGTACCACAAAATAGAAGCGATCAGCGAATCAAAAACAGAGCTAAGCGAAGCGGACGTGGTGGGACCGGTGTGTGAGAGCGGCGACTTTTTGGCAAAAAACTATTTGCTGCCTACGCTTGAACATAACGATCTTTTGGTGGTGCACAGTGCGGGTGCGTACGGTTTTGGCATGGGGAGCAACTATAATACCCGCGGCAGAAGTGCCGAGATTGCCATCGAGGGGGGCAAAGCTCGTTTAATCCGCAAACGAGAGACGTTCGAGGATATCATAGCGTTAGAGACGGAATTTTTACAAAAGAGCTAAAATGTATTTTATAGACGTTCAAGGAACCCTTATTAGCGATGCCGATAAATCCCCTTTGAGAGGGAGTCGGGAGTTTATTCAGAAGCTTAATCAAGAGCGTATCCCTTACATGGTGATTACCAACAGCACCAAAGAGGACTCCAAAGATTTTTATGCGTTTTTATGTAAACAGGGGTTTGATTTTCCCTTTAGCCGGTATCT
>JAQUCZ010000069.1 GCA_028685945.1 Sulfurimonadaceae bacterium
GTGCGGAGGGTCGTAGCTCTAAAGAGCCCCCTCTTTTCTCCCAAAATTTATAAAGCAGCGAAGCAATCCCCAAAAACAGAAGCAAAAAGAGCAAATAAACCAAAAAGTTCGAGCCCGAACCGATCTCCACCTGATACTCGGCAAACATCTTGGGCGTTACCTGCGAAGAGGCGATTTTGTAGTAGTTGTCGGCGGTTTTAAGATACACATACTCTTTGGTTACCACCACTTTCTCGACACTTTTGTTCTCAAGTATCTTCAGCGCGTCATTTAGGGTGATCCCATCGGCGTTATCGCGTAAAAGTGCGAATAAAACCAATGCGACGACAAAAAAAGCCGAAACGTAGATAGCTATTCTGTTTGTTTTAGATGCGAACATAATTTGTCTCCTTTTGTACCTCGAAATTTTCCACGCTGATCCAGTTGCCCAGCAAATCTTCGTTTGAATCGATCATAATCTTGTTGAAGTGTTGATCGAATCCGTGATAATACCCCTCTTTATAAGACTCTACAAGCACATCCAAAGAACCTTTGAAGTTGCGTCGAAATGCAAGGTTTTTCTCCTCCACCAAAGCTTCAAGCTCATGCAGCCGCTCTTTGGCTATTTTGCCGTTTACCTCTGGCTTCATTGTAGCCGAAGGGGTGCCGTCGCGTTTGGAGTAGGTAAAGGCATGCAGATGCGTCAGCGGCAAAGCGCGCACGTTGTGCATCGCCTCTTCCCAAAGTGCCTGCGTTTCCCCCGGATGCCCCGTAATAAAGTCGGTACCTATAGCAAACCCTTTTTGCACCAAAAATTCAAACAGTTCTCGATCCTGCTTATAAAGGTTGCGGCGGTTCATAAGTTTGAGCATCGCAGGTGCGGTATGCTGCAAGGCTATATGCAGATGCTTCTCAAGCCACGGCTCATCTAAAATCTCTTTAAACTCATCAGTGATCTGTATCGGCTCCACGCTCCCAAGACGGATACGGCGTACGCCGCGAATTTGGCTTATCTTTTTCATGAGTTTGGCTATCGAGGTTCCATGACCCATGCCGTAGCTGCCCACGTTTGTCCCCGTAAGAATAAACTCTCCGAAACCGTTGCGCGCCAAACGGGAGATCTGTTCGAGTATCTTAGACTCATCCATACTTCTCGCATCGCCGCGAACAAAAGGGATGATGCAGTAGGAACAACGAAAATTGCACCCCTCTTGGATTTTAATAAACGCGCGGCTTTTGCCGACGAAATCATCGACGATCACGTCGTCGATATGGTTTAAATCCCCCGGATCGTAAAAAGGTTTCTCTTGCGAGAGTAAAAAGTCGATTTTTTGTTTTTCGCTTTGTCCGAAAACCCCGTGTACCCTTTTTTCCGCCAAAAGGCTCTCCCCTTTGGTGTGTGCGCCGCATCCCGTGAGAAAAACCTTGGCATGTGAGGTTTTTTCTATATGGGAAATATAACTGCGCACATGGGTGTCGGCACCGTTGGTAACGGTACAGGAGTTGATCACGATCGCATCTGCTTCCGCCTCATCTTCGGTGATCTCGTACTCCTGCATCGAGCTTATCATCACCTGAGAATCGTAAAGATTGGTACGGCAACCGAAGGTCTTAAAAAACACTTTTTTCTTCATGACTGCAACTCCTCTTGCACGTCAAAAGGGGGTTTCGTTTTCTCTTTTTGCATATGCAGCCTTTGGGTCGGATACGCTATGGTGATATCCTCCTCTTTGTTAAACGCATCGACTATCTCGGTAGAGATAACGCTGCGAAGGGTTAACGTAGCGTACGCATTTGTGAGGTACCACGAACTTATAGTCACCCCGTGCGGCTCGATAAACGAAAATATCCTCGGTTCGACGTTGGTGTTTTTCAAACTGTAGTGGTTACGGATTTTATTAAGCTGTTTTCTCGTGATATCGGTGTACCCTTTAGAGTATTTTTTCGTGATCTCTTTACAGATATACATCGCTTTTTTATGGTTCGATTCAAACGTTACGACGATGTCGATCCCGTCCCAAACCGTTTTAAGGGAACTGTGGGAATAATTGGCGATCATCCTCGTAAACACGAAGTTGTTGGGCACGAAAATAATCCGCCCTGCTCTGCGGTTACGGATATACGTCGTGAGCGTCACGTCTTCAAAAAGGGTCATGCGCAGCAGCGAAATATCCATAACGTCGCCGACATATTCGATCCCGTCCATCTCGATACGGATTCTGTCCCCCACGTGGATACTGCCGCCAAAAACGATCACAAGCCACCCTAAGATGCTCATAAACCAGTCTTTCATCGCAATCGCGATACCCGCCGATGCAAACCCTAAAATGGTTACGAGATAGCTGACGTTTTCTATGTAGCTAAAAAACACGATCAAAAGCATCAGCGTTACGTTGACGAAATTGATGATCTTGTTCGCCATATAAAACCGCTCGTTGTCTGTGATATATTTTTTGACGATCATCTTGAGCGAAACAAAAATCAAAAAGATCACAAGGATGATGATCCCGATATTCATCAATTTAAATATCTGCTCTTCGATCTCTTTATTGATGTTGAGCTCTATAATCTCTAAGCGTTTCTCGTACACCTCTGCCGTAACGGTGATGGTATCGAGTGCGGTTTCAAACCTCTCCAAACGCTTCTCGACTTCTTCCAAATCGGAGATATAGGAACTTTTTGGGTTTAAGAGGGCTATCTCTTTATAGAGTTCCCTCTCTTTGCGCAAAAGTTTTATTAGCTCGGTAAGATTACTTTTTCTCTTTTTATAATCCGCCAAATCGTTGTTCAGGGTTTTTATGTAGGATATCCCTACAAAAATATCGAAAGGGTTGGAGATAGGTTCTATTTTTTCGATATTGGGCGGAGTTAGCAGTTTGGAAAACGGCGCGCTGTCTTTCTCTTTAAGCTGCTCGATCTGCGAAGCAAGAATTTTCTCTTTGGAGATAAGTGCGCTTAATTCGTCGTTTTCGCTTACGCTTCTTGTTTTTTTACTGAGATAATCGATACGTTTTTTAATATCTCTCAAGCTCTCGCGAACATCCAAAGAGGTAAGATAAGAGGCGTAGCTTTTCATCCACACCTGCTCCTTGCTTACCTCCTTTTCGATCCGATCGATCTCTTTGAGATGCTCTTCTATCTTGTTGTTTTTTTCCTCTTGAAGCTCTTGTTCCATCAGTTCTAACTGCGCCTTAGAGAGTTTTTCCCCTTTTTCTAAAGGGGTCTGAGCAAAAAGAACGACAAAAGAGAGTAGGAGAAGGAGAAGTTTCATCGGGATACACCGAACTGACGCAATACGTCAAAAACCGTCTCTTTTGCCACCTTGTCGGTGATACTCACGCCGCCGATGCTTTGCGGCAAAATAAACGTAATCGCGCTATCGGAACTTTTTTTGTCCAAAAAGAAAGTTTCGTAAAAACGCTCGACGTCACGGATCGCATAAGAAGTAGGAAGGGAGAACTTTTTCAAAAGATTCTCCACCCTAGTCGCCTCATCTAGGCTCATGAGTCCTAGCTTACATGCCATGGTATTTGCCATCACCATCCCCATGGCAACCGCTTCGCCGTGGAGGTAGCCCGTATAGTTTGTTTCGTTTTCTATGACATGCCCGAATGTGTGCCCGTAATTAAGCGCCGCGCGAAGCCCGTGCTCCTTTTCATCCTCTGCGACTACGCCTGCTTTGGTACGCACCGCCGCTTCGATCACCTTTTGCAGCACCCCTGCATCGCTTACGTCGGCATCTTCTAAAAACTCGAAAAAATCTTTGTTGAACGTTACCGCCATCTTGATAATCTCCGCCATCCCAGCACCGAATTCCCTTGCATCGAGAGTACGCAAAAAGGTCGGATCGATATACACCGCTTTTGGCTGATGGAACGCACCGATAAGGTTTTTTCCGAAGCGGTTATTCATCCCCGTTTTGCCCCCTACGCTCGAATCGACCTGCGAAAGAAGCGTCGTAGGTACTTGGATAAAATCGATCCCGCGTTGGTAGATGCTCGCGGCATAGCCCGTCATATCACCGATTACGCCGCCGCCAAAAGCGATCAATAGCGATTTTCTGTTAAAGCGATGGATAAATAAAGACTCCAAAATCGTATCGATAGAGGCTTGGTTTTTATACCCCTCTCCGTCGGGCACCGTAATGATATAAAGCTCTTTTGCAGATATTTTACTGAGTAAATACCCCAGATGCAATCCCGCCACTTTGGGGTTGGTCACGATGGCAACTTTTGTATTAAAATGGAGTTTGGGAAGTTCGTCGATGAGAATATCGTAAGAGTCGTCTACTACTTTTTTGAGGGGAATGTTTACTTGCATCTGCTATCCAAAAATGAAATTTATAAAATGGATATATGATACTTCAAAAAGGCTAAATTCTCACTAAATCCGCGTGCTATATCTGCACGGGGATGAAAATTTGGTGGTGGTCGTCAAGCTTGTGGTACAAAGACTCGCTATCGGTTGCAAAGAGTGAATAAAACTTCCTTTTGGTGAGTTTTTTCGTAAAAGGGAGAATCTGAATAAAATTATCTTTTTGCTTGAGGGTGCGGATCGGGTTTTGGTTGTCGTTGATCACTTTGATCGATTTGGAAAAAATCGTAGAGAGGTTGTTGTAGTGCTCTATTACTTGCTCTTTTTCCTCTTGCATCTCGCTGAGATAATTATAAAGTTCGATATTAAAGCCCATTTGCTCGGCAATATCGAAAATATTTGTCGAAATCTTCTCCAAATCCCTGTTTTCCGCCAAAATGATCGCGGCATCCTGCACCGAAGAGAAAGACCGGTTCGATATTTTCAAAATAGGTACATGTGCCTCATAGAGGGTATTTTTCGTTTTTGGATGGTTAAAGGTCTCTTTGGAGATGATAACCAGCCCCACATGGTAGAGTTTGATGTCGTTATGAAACGACAAATCGGCATCCACCTTGTTGTACTCGATAGAGACGATAACATTGTCGCTTCTGTACTCTTTGATAAAAGAGAGTATGTCTACATCACCCGGGTTAAGCACTTTGATAATAAGATCGTGCTTAAATTTTTTATGCACGAAAACCGCGCGCCGCACAAACTCTTTAATATCGTCGTGCTTCATAATGTTCATGTCGATATAAACGTACAAATTCGATCCAAACGGCTCGGGAAACTGCCCAAGCTCCCTTTTAATCGCACGGTATACCGATTTTAAAACCGCAGGTTCCCCCACAAGAAGCAACAAATCATTTGGCTGGATCATCCTGCGGCGCGATGGCATGATGAGTTTTCTGTTGCGATAAATCGCGACGATACGCCAGTTTTTCTGCTCGATTACACCCAAATGGCGGTAGACGAAGGAGCTTCCAAAGGGGACGAGAACCTCCATAATCTCCCCTTCGCCAAGCCCCACGTTTTGTGCAATGACGGGAACATTGGGAAGATAATCGATAAGCATCGACGCCAAAATCTCGTGCGCATTGATAAACACGACGTTGGGGTCTTGATTTTTCATGCTCCATTGATTAAGAACGATAATGCGTAGCTGCTTGGAAACCACGCGGATATTTTTGATCGTATTTTGCACATCCGCGGCGCTCTCCATCGTAATGAACACCTGCGAAAAATCCATTTTTAAAAGGTTGGAAAGTTTATAAAGACTCGTCGAATCGAATTCAAAAAATTTAAATCGAGCGGGGTTTGCATCTTCATACTCTTTTGCCCGCATCTCTACGACGTAGTAGATATTCTCGCTTGTATAGGTTTCGATCACGCGTCGGATAAAATGTTCCCCCACATCACCGTCGCTGATTATCAAGATTTTTTTCATAGCACCGCTCTTTATAGGGTAGTTTTGGCGGGAATTATACCATCTTTGACGGGTCGTTAACTTAGACTTACTATAATTGCGGCGAAATTAAAAGAAGGATAAACATGAAATTTCTCTTAGCACTTCTCGTATCTTTGTCGTTTTTACAGGCAAATTCCTACGAGGGCGACGTTACCGCCGAGGAAGCGTACCAAATGCAAAAAAACGGTGAAGCGATCATCGTAGACGTTCGAACAACGTTGGAATTTATCTACACGGGTCACGGCGAAGGGTTTATCAACATCCCTGCATACTACTGGACGTATGATGAAAAACCGATCGAAACACGCGTAAAAAGCGCCGATTACGAGGTAAAAAACTCCAAAGTCAAAGACCACGTCTCGGCTATGAAGCTCTACAATGCAAAAGAGGTCGTAAACAAAAACTTCGTCAAAGAGGTTATGGAAGCGATGAAAATGCAAAACGTAAGCAAGGTTATTTTAGTATGCCGCAGCGGGCCGCGCTCGAGTGCGGCAGCAAATGTTTTAGCCCAAGAGGGTATCACTGCCTATAACCTCGAAGACGGTTTTACGTTCGGATGGAAAGACGCCGGCATGCCTTGGGGCGGTCAGTAG
>JAQUCZ010000070.1 GCA_028685945.1 Sulfurimonadaceae bacterium
TTAATTTTTTTGAAAACAAAACACGCCGCATACACCCATTCGGTCGGGGAATCAATGCAACGATTCCCAAAGATGAAGAGGATCTTTTTACAAAGTCGTACGAAGCTTTTTTGGAAAAAAAGACGCTTCAAGCTTACGAGTATTTTTTTCTTTCGCAGCAAAACTTTACCGACGAGATCCCAAACGAAAATATCGTGCTTGAAAAAGAGAATGAGAGATTGCTTTTTACGATCTACCAAGGCACCTCCATCATCACGGGTTACGTGACCTCCAAACATCTCTACGCCGAAACTATCATCGCAAAACGCCTACATGCCAACGTTTCGCTTAAGCGCCATATTCTTGAGCGCAACTACAATCTCACCTATTGTAGCTACTTTAGCGACAAAGAATATATCAAGCTCAAGCTCTACCAAGACAACATCACCATGACCCCTCAAAAAGTGTTTTTCCCTCTACGGGAACTCGCACTTAACAGCGACTTCGACAAAGAGTACATACGCAGCGAATTTAGCGATATTCCTCTAGAAGATATCGATCATCTTTTGCCGCTTGACCCTAAAGAGCTTGAGATCAAATACTCCTTTTTGCAAAAATGGATCGAGACGTTCGAGTTTGAAGTCGCAAGTTTTCCCACCACCGACAATGCAGGTATGCAGGCATTTGCCGCACTTACTTTACTCTTTAAAATCGACTATCTGCTTGTACCGAAATACGATATGTTTCACAATCTTAACCGCAAAATTCAAGAGTATTTCGGCGAAGAAAATTCGGCGATCGAAACAAAAAACGAAGAGCTTAAAGAGTTTATTTTCGAACTCAAAGAGCTTGATTTTGAAAAATTCTCTACAAAATTTTTCAATGCCAAATACACGTTTAATCCTCTCGATAGAACCTCCCAAGAGGAGATGAACACTTTTATCGGCGAATCGCTTTTAAAAATCAGATGGTATAAAAACAACCGCCATACGCAAATCATCCCCACCATCTACCAATATATCGCGCTTTACATGCTCTACAACTACGGTTTACACCCTGTTGTACGCTCTTTGTTGCATATGTTTGTTTCTATCTACAACAAAGAGTTTTTCAGCGCCCTAGAGTACCCAATCCTCTATAACAACGACGAAAATTCGTTTGCAAAACGCGCAATTATCTCGCGCATCGAAGAGATCATCGCCCCTTATCAAAGCCGTTTTAAATCACTCAAACCGTTTGGAGGGGAGCTAAATTTCACCTCCCTCAACGAATTTAGCAACAGCTTTTATCTGCAGCTTAAAAACCTCAATTTCGAAGAGATATAGTCTATGAATACGCAACTTATACTCAACCGTTACATCGATAATATCATCCAAATCATGACCCCCTACGGCAGCGGTACGGGTTTTATTATCGACGACCTTATCATTACCAACTCCCACGTCGTTGGGGGTCTTAGTGAAGTGGTAATCAGCGCAAAAAAGATCAAGCGCTGTATCGCCAGAGTCATCTACGACGATCCTTACTACGATCTTGCTTTTATTCGGCATGAAAATTTAACAAAAGCGCAAAACCCGCTCCGCCTCAGCGAAGAGGTCATCGAAGACGGCGACGTCGCCATTGCAATCGGGCACCCTTACGGTCTTAACTACACCTCTACCGAGGGGATCGTCTCCAAAGCGGCGCGTCTGCAGGGAGACCTTGAATATATCCAGATCGACGCCGCCATCAATCCGGGCAACAGCGGCGGTCCGCTTCTTAATGTCAAAGGGGACGTGATCGGAATCAACACCTTTATTATCCAAAACTCCAACAATCTCGGTTTTGCACTCCCCTATTACTATGTTCAAGAAGCGCTCAACGAATTTAATGCTCTTGAGAAAGAAAATATCATCAAATGTCCCTCGTGCAAAAATTTGATCGAAGAAAAAAACATCCTCAACGACTACTGCCCCGCATGCGGCAGCAAGCTCGAGCTTGCCAAAAAACGAAGAAAAGGGTACAAACCCACTGCAACTACGAAACTCCTAGAGGAGATTCTCGAATCGCTTCAGGTCAACGTCACCCTTGCCCGCCGTTCTCAATCCTCTTGGCGCATTGAGAGAGGTTCGGCACGCATAGATATCAACTACTACGAAAACGGGATCATCATCGGCGATGCAAGACTCTGCTCGATCCCCAAAAACAATATAGACGCGCTCTACGATTATCTTTTGGAAGAAAACGAAAAACTCACCTATCTGCAATTTTCGATCAGCGAGAACACGATCTATCTCTCTTACCTTATCATAGACACGTCGCTCTCGGCAAAAGAGGGTAAAATTGCGCTCGAGAGGCTTTTGAGCTATTCCGATAAATACGACGATATTTTAATCCACCGTTTTGAAGCGATCCCGCTCAAACGCGACGAAGATGAATAACTGCCCTTTACGTGCTTTGCTCACAAAGTGCGTAACATCAGTAAATAATTAAACAATCTAAGGAGAAACTATGCACACATTTTTACCGTTTCAAGTCGATCTTGAACATTTCATAGAAAAACTACAAAACCATATAAACGGCAACACGAAACATGTAGAGGAGCTTTTGGCTATTAAAGAAAAAAACTACGCAAATTTCGTAAGACCCCTTGGCATGTCGGGGGAGAGACTCGAAGAGTTTTTCACGCCTCTCTCGCATATAAACGCCGTTTGCAACAGCGAAAAAACGCAAGAGGTTTACTCCCAAGCGTTGCCGATCATTACCGAATACTCCACACTCCTTTCGCAAAACCTTGCTATTTACGAAGCGTTTAAAGAGATCCAAGCCAAAGAGGCTTCAAACCTCAATCAAGAGCAAAAGAGGGTCTTAGAGCTTAATATTCTCCATTTTGAACTCAGCGGTGCCCATTTGGACGCTAAAACAAAAGAGCGCCTCCAAGAGATCAATTTAAGAAAAAGCGAACTCTCCAACGACTTCTCTCAAAATCTGCTCGATGCAACCAATGCCTACGAGTATATTATCACCGATCCGAATGATATAGAGGGGCTTCCTCAAAGCGATATCGAAAACGCCGCATTCGACGACGAAGGGGTAACGAAATACCGTTTTACGCTTCAGATGCCCTCTTACATCGCCTACATGACCTACGGAAAAAACGAAACTATCCGAGAAGAACTCTATAAAGCCTACGTCACCCGCGCACCGCAAAACGAAGCTATCATCGAAGAGATACTTGCTCTGCGGGACGAGATGAGCAAACTATTAGGGTATGAAAACTATTCCGCTTACTCTTTGGCAAGCAAGATGGCACCCGATAACGATACCGTTTTGGATTTTTTACGCACCCTCTCCTCCAAATCGAAAAAACAAGCGCAAAAAGAGCTCGCACAGATACAAAAACTCTCCCCGAAGCCGCTAAGAAGTTTCGATACGGCGTATTACGGCGAACTGCTCAAAAAAGAGCAATACGAGCTTGATGAGGAGCTTTACCGCCCCTATTTTGAACAACAAAACGTATTGCGCGGCATGTTCGAATTTTTGGACAAACTTTTTGGCATCAGTTTTGAAAAAGTTGAGGAGCCGCTTTGGGATCCCAAAGCATCCGCTTATTATCTTTATGTTCAAGGCACGCTCAAAGCAAAAATCTATTTTGACCTAGAAGCCAGAAAAAGCAAACGCGGCGGCGCATGGATGCACAACTGGCAAAGCCATTGCAAAGACGAAGCAGGAAAAGAGCATCTTGCAAGCGCCTTTGTCGTCTGTAATTTTCCCCCTTCAAGCGCCAATACAAAATCGCTTTTACGCCACGACGACGTCGTCACCCTCTTTCACGAAATGGGACATACGCTCCACCATCTCCTTAGCGACGTAAACGAAAACGAAGTGAGCGGCGTCAACGGCGTCGAATGGGATGCCGTAGAGTTTCCTTCCCAATTTTTGGAAAACTTTGCGTATGAGCCAAAAGTGCTGCAGATGTTTGCAAAACATTACAAAAGCGGCGAAATTCTTCCCGATGCAATGATCCAAAAACTCGTGGATGCAAAAAATTTCCTCTCGGCTCTTGGCATGTTACGCCAACTTGAGTTTTCCCTTTTTGATTTTCTTCTTCACACCAAGCCACACACGGCGCAAGAGATGCAGGAACTTCTCGATACGATCCGCAAAGAAACATCCCTTATCTCCCCGCCGAGTTATAACAAATTTCAAAACGGCTTTTCCCATATCTTTGCAGGGGGATATGCAGCGGGATACTATAGCTACAAATGGGCAGAGGTTTTAAGTGCCGATGCCTACTACAATATAATCGATGAAGGGGTTTTCGAATCTCCCACCGCCAAACGCTACCGCGATATTATCCTCAAAAAGGGGGGATCGCAAAGTATGCAGGAACTCTTTTTCGAACTGATGCAAAGAGAGGTAAAACCCGAAAATCTTCTGCGCCTTAACGGTATAGAGGGATGAAAACTTTTCTTCTGCTTGCAGTGGTATATTCATTTTTATTCGGAGAAAAAATCGTGACTTTGGCAACCTATAACGTAGAAAATCTTTTCGATCTCACGCGCGAGGGCAACGAATATGAAGAGTATATCCCCAACACTCAGTCGCAATGGAACCAAAAAAACTACGCAATAAAACTCGCAAACCTCTCTAAAGCGATCGTCGATATTGATGCCGACATCTTGGCACTTCAAGAGGTAGAATCGCTCCAAGCACTCAAAGATTTACGCTTTGAGCTTAAAAGAAAAGGTCTCTACTACCGACACTTTGCGATAGCAGACCAAAAAAATACGACCGTTAAAGTAGCACTCCTAAGCAAATTCCCTTTTGTATACGCCAAAGAGCTTCGCGTTACTTCTTCTTTGAGCCAGCGTAATATCTTGGAGGTGAAATATCGCATAGAAGGGGTAGAATTTTATCTTTTTATTAACCACTGGAAGGCAAAAAGCGGAGCGGAGAGCAAAAGGATCGTTTCGGCGCGTGAACTGATGCAAAGAATCAAACAGATCGGTAGAGATAAGAACATCATCCTCGTAGGAGATTTTAATTCCGATTACGAAGAAAACGTCAAATTTCTAAAAAACAGAAAACTCAACGATACCGACGGCAAAACGGGGATCAACCACGTCCTAAAAACAATCTACCAAAAAGGTAAAGCCAAAGATGTTCCTTATGTAGATGAAGCCCTCTACAACCTCTGGTACGATACGGATAAAGAGAAACGTTATACCTATATATTTCGAGGCAAAAAAGAAGCACTTGATAATATTATCGTCTCCCAACCGCTTTTAGACCCAAAAGAGATGGCATACAAACACGGCTCGATCTCTAACCTTGAAAAGCCTTACCTTTTTTATAAAAAAAATATCAACAGATGGCAGATGAAAAAGGAAACCCCACCGATACACTTAGGTAAAGGCTACTCCGATCATCTGCCGCTGCGCGCGCAATTTGTCATCGCTCCTTAAGGCACCACTCTATCGGTTTCTTGGCATGTGAGCGAAGATATTCGTTGGCATGCGAGAAAGGTTTTGAACCGAAAAAACCTCTATATGCCGAAAGAGGCGAAGGGTGTGCCGATGTAATAATCAGATGTTTTGAAGCATCGATAAGTTTCACTTTTTTTTGCGATGGCGCTCCCCAGAGAATAAAAACAATATCCTTAAAATCCGCAGATAATTTAGTAAGAACCTTATCGGTAAATCGTTCCCACCCTTTGTTTTTATGAGAATATGCTTCACCGTGCCTTACGGTCAGAATAGTATTGATAAGCAATACTCCCTCCTCTGCCCATTGCGTCAAATCACCCGAACGAGCAACGCTGCATCCAAGATCGTCAAAGAGCTCCTTAAATATGTTTTTCAACGAAGGGGGAAGAGGACAATCCTTGCATACGGAAAATGCCAATCCGTTTGCTTGATTGATACCGTGGTAAGGATCTTGTCCAACGATAACCACCTTTACCTCTTCGGGCTTTACAAGGTTAAAAGCACGAAATATATCCCCATAAGGGGGATATACGGCATGTTGTTTATATGCATCTTCTACAAACGCTTGGAGCTCTAAAAAATATTCTTTAGAAAACTCCTCTTGTAAAAATGTATTCCAAGAAGGGGTCATTTGCATAGGTTTTTCTCATCAATTATTTATAACGCAAGGATACATGATAGAGGTAAAAAAAGAGATGAATTAGGATTAAAACTTGAAGTTTATCGGTTGTTTTGAAAAATGTGATTAAAAAAGTGGAACTTAAGTGGATGTAAGTAAATTGATCAACTAGGCGGCGACCTACGTTCCCACATCTGAAAGACGCAGTATTATCAGCGATGAGAGGCTTAGCTTCCGGGTTCGGAATGGGGCCGGGCGTTTCCCTCTCTCTATAGCTACCTAGACGA
>JAQUCZ010000071.1 GCA_028685945.1 Sulfurimonadaceae bacterium
CGTCTTCGATCACGAGGCGCAAGGTATTGGGATCAAACTGCGCCAGTTTAATCCTTGAGAGCCCCTCTTTTCGCAAATTTTGCGATTCGGTAAGCATCGAAGCGTGGATATCGAAAATATAGCGGTAACTATTTTTTGCGGGTTCTTCGAGTGCGAAATAGTTTACGTGGTTGTTTTTTAGATTTTTGTCAAACACCAAAACAAGCCGTTCACTGCGCCATTTGACCGCTTTGAGCTTGTTGCTGGAGGTTAGTTTGATCTCTTTTGCAAGATCGCTCTTGAGAGATGGTTGTTTAGAGGGGGCTTCCTGTGTGAGGACGGGAGTTTTGTCAAGCTCTATAAGCTCTTCGGAATACTGTACCACGTCGATGTGGAGCTTCTGCCCGCTTTTGACAATGCCGCGGAGGGCTTCGATTTTAAGCTCCTCATCTTCCGCCATAATAGCCCGAAGATAGAGGTTTTTGTAATCGTTGTAGGCGCGAAAATAATCGCTTTTGCTTTCGCTTTTCATATACCCCGCTGCACGCTTGAGTATCTCTTGATCGTTCGTCGAAGCCGATAAACCAAGCAGAGTTACGAAAAGAAAAGCAAAAAGAAAACGCACCATACCCGAATTATTCACCCTCTGTCAATTTATCCATCAACTCTTTGACCGAAATGATCTCGGTGATTCTGTATCCGTTGGTTCCCGAGAAGAAAAGCCCCAGTTCCATATCTCCGAAATAAGCATCGCTGAGCCTGTCGGCAATACAAAACCCGACCTCTTTTGCCTCTTCCCCTCTGTTACACGGCGCAACACAGTTGGAGATACACTTGATAGAAGGTCCCTCCCGTTTTTCGATAAGACCGATAAGGTTGGTTCTCACGCCGCGCGCAGGGTACCCCACGGGAGAGGACATCAGCTGAATATCCTCCTCTTTGGCAGCAAGAAGCACTTTTTTGAAGTTTTCGTGTGCATCGCACTCGTGGGTTCCGATAAAACGGGTACCCATCTGCACGCCTCGCGCACCCAGCGCCATCATGGCGTCGATATCGTTTTTATCCCAAATACCGCCTGCGGCGATCACGGGGATATCTCCCCATTTTGCTGCTTCCTCTACGACGGGGCGCACGAGGTTTTCAAGCTGATTCTCTTCCAAAGCACACTGCTCGTAGGTAAACCCTTGATGCCCGCCGCTTTTTGGCCCTTCCAATACTACTGCATCGGGAAGTCTGTTGTAACGTTTTTGCCAGCGCTTGCAGATAATCATAAGCGCCTTTGCGGAGGAGACGATGGGCACAAGCGCAACATCGGGGTAGTCTGCCGTAAATTCAGGCATGTTCGTCGGCAAACCCGCACCCGTGATAATAATGTCGATCCCCGCTTCGCACGCATCGGTAACGACGCGCCCGTAATCGTTGATAGCATAGAGGATGTTCGCCGCAAGAGGTTTATCGCCGCAGATTTTTCGCGCATTCGTAACAATCGCCGCTAGTCCCTCTTTGGAGTAAAAATTCGCCGCATCCAAAGGGCGATCGGCTACAAGTTTCTTGGCATGTACCTTGTTTTCGTAATAACCCGTTCCCACGGCACTGATAACACCGAGACCGCCCTCTTTAGAGACGCTCCCCGCCAATCTATCCCAGCTGATCCCCACACCCATACCGCCTTGGACGATAGGTTTTTCGATCACGTGTTTCCCGATTTTTAATGGTTCATAACTCATCTACAGTACCCTTAATTTTGCGAACTTTCTTTTACCTACTTGCAAGATATACTCGCCTTGCGTAAGTTGGAGTTGTTCGTCGCTTACTTTTTCTTGGTCTATTTTAACAGCACCTTGCTTAATATCTCTTCTTGCTTGCGACGTTGAGGGGCAGATGTTACAATCTACCAACGCTTTTGCAATCCAAATTTCACCCTCTACACTGAAAGTATCGATATCCGTCGGAATTTCACTCTTGGCATGTACTCTCTCAAACTCCTCTTTGGCCGCTTGCGCTTCGCTTGTACCCCAAAAACGCTCCACGATCTCCAAAGCCAAATCCTCTTTAACCTTTTTAGGATGGAGCGAACCGTTAGCGACCCCCTCTTTGATCGCATCGATCTCGCTGAGCGCTTTTGCGCTTAAGAGTTCGTAGTAACGCCACATCAGCTCATCCGATATACTCAGCACTTTGCCGAACATGTCGTTTGGATGATCGGTTACGCCGATGTAGTTGTTCAGCGATTTACTCATCTTTTGTACGCCGTCAAGCCCCTCTAAAATAGGCATCATAAGTACCGATTGCTCTTTGCCGATTTCGTACGCTCTTTGCATATGGCGCCCCATCAAAAGGTTGAACTTCTGATCGGTTCCCCCTATTTCGATATCGCTTTTTAAGTGGACGCTATCATACCCCTGCAAAAGCGGGTAGATAAACTCGCTGATAGAGATAGAGGTACCGCTTTTGTAGCGTTTGTCGAAGTCGTCACGCTCAAGCATACGCGCTACGTTAAACGTCGTCGTAAGAGAAAGCATCCCCGAAGCACCGAGTTGATTGATCCACTCGGAGTTAAACACCACCTCGGTATATTCGGGATCGAGTATTTTAAACACCTGCTCTTTGTAGCTTTTGGCATTTTCCAAAACATCCGCCTGCGTCAATGTTTTACGCGTTACGCTTTTACCCGTGGGGTCTCCGATTTGTGCGGTAAAATCCCCGATAAGAAACTGGATTTTTGCTCCGTATTTCTGAAAAGTAGCCAGTTTTTGCAAAAGAACCGTGTGTCCAAGATGTAAATCTGGTGCGGTGGGGTCGAACCCTGCTTTGACGGTATAATTTTTCCCCTCTTTGAAATAGGCTTTTAAAAGTTTTTCAATCCCTTCGAGATCGATAATTTCGGCGGTGCCTCTTTGTATTTCGCGTAAAGCTTCTTCTAACATTGTTGTCGTATTCCTTTAAAAAGATTAATTTCTATATGCATCGTCGGTGCGTATAAGATGGATCACTTTGATTTTTTGTTCTAACTTTCCGCGCAATTTGTTGATGTCGGACTCTTTGGAATCAAACCCGAGTTCGCAGTATTTGACGTATGCGTTTTGCTCTTTGCCGAGCTCTATAAGGTTGATATCGATATTGAGCTTGACCAAAAAGGTTAAAAAGTTTGCCAATGCCCCCGTTTCATTGTGGAGCGAGGCAATGAGTCTATAATGGAAAATATTTTGTTTTTCCCATCGCACGAACACCATCGGTTCGTGCGCTTCGAGTTTTTTAATACCGTTTTGGCACATTTTATGGTGTACGTGCACCTTCCCCTTATCAAAAAAACCCATAATCTCATCACCGTGTTTTGGGTGGCAGCAGTAGTCGAAAACGACGTCGTTTACCCCCATCGCGCTGTATATCTCCAAGCCGTTTATGCTGTAAGATTTAAGCTTAAAGCGATGGCGCGAAAGGAAATTGCGAAAACGTCCGTTTTCGCTGATCTCTTTGGTGTATTTGTGCACTATATTGCGAAAGAGCTCGATATCGCTAGGAAGCTGCGCGATATTGTCGCAGCCGTGCTTCTCAAGCCACTCCTCCACTCTCGATCTATTCAGACGCATCGCCGTTGCCAGAATATTCACACCCGTTTTGGCATTGATCTCTTTTAAACGCATATTGCAATTAAGTCTGATATTGCTTTTTGCTTTGGAGGTCTTGACCGCATCGATCCACGTGCATCGCGTCACCGTTTCCGATCCCAGCTCTATTTTAACAATATCGCCGTTGTTAAGTTCGTTAAGTAGAGGCGCTTTTGTTTTGTTGATAAGACACCCTACCGCTTTGTTGCCTATCTCCGTATGCACCGCATAGGCATAATCAAGCGCGAGCGCACCCATAGGGAGGGTAAATGCCTCTCCTCTCGGGGAGAAAACAACGATATCTTCACTGTAAAGATCGTTTTTTATAAGCGAATAAAAATCCTCTACCGATTCGTTTTGGTAGCCGAGGTTATTGAGCCAATCAAGCTTGACATCCTCTTTTTCGCCGCTTTTGTACTTCCAGTGTGCCGCAACGCCGAGTTCCGCGGTTTTATGCATCTCGTAGGTGCGAATCTGCACCTCAAAGATCGCGGTATTGTAAAATACCGAGGTGTGGATCGTTTTGTAGCCGTTGTCTTTGGGTACGGCGATATAATCTTTAAAACGCGACGAAAGGGGCTGAAAATGCAGATGTATAAGCCCCAAAATCGTGTAGCATTTCACCGCATCTTTGGTAAGTATCCGCACCGCCAAAAGGTCAAGCACCTCATCGATCCCGATCCCTTTGCGCTGCATCTTCAAATAGATCGAATAGCGGTGTTTGATACGGGAGAGTATCTCAAAATCCTCTTCGCAAAACCCGTTTTTTACCAAAAGCATCTGGATCGACTTTTTAAACTCGTCGAGCTTCATCTCTATGGCATGGTAGTTGGTATCGAGGTAATTGTCGATATGGTGTTTCTCTTCGGGGAAAAGATAAGAAAAACTCAAATCTTCGAGGGTGTTTTTAAGGTACGAGATCCCCAAACGGTGGGCTATAGGCGCATAAACAACGAGTGTTTCTTCGGAGATACGCTTTTGTTTGTGCTGCGGCAGAGGATCGAGGGTGAGCATATTATGGAGGCGATCGCAGAGTTTGATCACCAAAACCCGTACGTCTTTGATGCTTGCCAGAAGCATCTTGCGAAACGAAAGTGCAGAAACGACGAGCTTGTCGTTTGAACTCGAAGAGACGAGTTCTGCATCTCTGATGGTGTCTATTTTCGTCAGACCGTCTACGAGGTGCGCGACATCTTCCCCGAACATCTCGGCGACATTTTCGATAGAGATATGGGTATCTTCGACGATATCGTGCAGCAATGCCGCAACCGCCATCGATTCGCATCCCGTAAAAGAAGCGACGATCCCCGCAACGAGTATCGGGTGGACTATGTAGGGCTCACCGCTTTTGCGTCGTTGGTTTTCATGCGCTTTACTCGCATATTCCAAGGCATGTTGCAGCGGGGGCGACTGAGGTACCTGCGAAAAGAGATACTTCGTTGCTGAGTCAACATCGTGGATATGTCTGACTTTTTCTATATCAAATTGACTCAGTGACAAACCGTGTTTCCTACTCTTGCGTAAAACCGTCTACTACGACCAACCCCTCGGCTAGTTCCATAAGTGCCAAATCGGCAGGTTTAATATTTTTGGCTTTGACGCTTATTTTGCTTTTTGCACCGTTTAAAAGTTGATCCGCTCTTTTTGCAACTGCCAGTGCGAGTTGGTAACGATCCATATTCGGGTTGTTTTCTAAAATTTTTGCCGTTAATTGTTCTACTTTCATCATTATTCCTTCAAATTTATTTTACGATCGAGCAGTTTTGCATATTGCCCTGAAGTATATCCAAAAGGTTCCCTTTTTTGGACATATCGCAGACGATAATAGGGAGTTTGTTATCTTTTGCGAGTGCTATTGCCGTATCGTCCATCACTTTGATATGATCGTGCAATGCTTGTTCGTACGTGAGCTCGGGAAGCTTGACTGCATCGCTGTATTTATGCGGGTCTTTATCGTAAACGCCGTCTACTTTCGTCGCTTTGATAATCACTTCGGCACCGATCTCTACCGCGCGAAGCGTTGCTGCCGTATCGGTCGTAAAAAACGGGTTTCCCGTTCCCGCAGAGAAGATTACGACACGCTTTTTCTCTAAATGGCGGATCGCTCTTCTATTTATATAAGGTTCGGCAATCTGCTCCATTTTAATAGCCGCTTGCATGCGCACTTCCAGCCCTGCGTGTTCACATGCCTCTTGCATCGCAACGCCGTTGATAACCGTTGCCAACATCCCCATATAATCGGCAGAAGTACGTTTGATAATCCCGTCTTTGGCAGCCGTTACGCCGCGAATGATATTTCCTCCGCCGATCACGATCCCCACTTCTATCCCTGCATCTACGAGAGATTTGATCTCCCCCGAAATATATTTTAAGATTTGAGTGTCGATTCCATGACCCGCTTCACCGGCAAGAGCTTCACCTGAAAACTTAACTAAAACGCGCTTTTTAGCCATGATACACCTTATATATAAAATCCGCGAATTATACTTTAATCTCTCTTTAAAAATGCTTTGGAAAATATGGGGCTTCTTGGCATGTGGTGTTTTAGCTCCCCATTCACTTTCTATAAAGCCGATTTTTACTATAATTCCTCTTTATTTTAGAGAGAGGCGGTTAGACAACGAGTGAGCTGGTTTAATTTTTTTGAAAACAAAACACGCCGCATACACCCATTCGGTCGGGGAATCAATGCAACGATTCCCAAAGATGAAGAGGATCTTTTTACAAAGTCGTACGAAGCTTTTTTGGAAAAAAAGACGCT
>JAQUCZ010000072.1 GCA_028685945.1 Sulfurimonadaceae bacterium
CGGCACCTTTCCGAGCGCTTCGTCCAAAAGCAAATCCTCTATTACTATCCGCGGTATGAGCGCCAACGGAACCCTCTTTTTGCTTGACGGACGTCGTTTGGCAGGAGAGGTACAAAACCCGTACGATTTGGAGCGCATCCCTGCGGCTATTATCGAGCGTATCGAGATTGTTAAAGGTCCTATGAGTTCGCTTTACGGAGCCGATGCGGTAGGCGGGGTTATCAACATCATCACCAAACGCCCTAAAAACGAGCTGCAAATAGATGCGGGAGCACGCTACGGCATCTCCGAAGAGGGCGAAGCGGACAACCTTAATCTTAGTCTCTCACTGCAAGGCAAAAACGGCGATTTCGGCTACAGCGCGTATGCTACGCTAACGACAACGAAGCCTTATACGCAAAATGAGAGTGAGAATGTTTGGGTGCCTACGCTTACAGGTCCTGTAGCACCTTCGGCACATTCAAACGGCGGGATAAAAAACATAGCCGACGTGTATAGTGAGGACGTAACCTACCGCGAAGAGAGCGAGGTATTTACGACGGGAACGCGCCTTTCGTACGATTTTAGTTCCGATTTTACGATGAGGCTTGATCTCAATTACTTCACCGAAGAGCGCGAGGGTGCGTACATAGGGTATTTTCACCCATCAAACTACACGAGTGGACCGAATAAAATTCCCGTCTTTAACGTTCCCGTAAACTCTAAAGACGAAAACGAGCGTTTAGATATCAGCGTCGATGCAACCTACACGCCGCTAGAGGAGCTTGAACTCAAAGCAAGAGCTTATAGAAGCTATTATGAAAAGCGCAACACGACGAGTGCAAGGGAGTGGGCGGCGATGGGGTACGCTTCTAGGAGTGCTTCAGAACAAAACGGGATGGATGCCAACGTAGATTTGCAAGTAGCAGAACTGAGTGCGTTGTATATGCCGCACGAAGAGCATATAGTAACACTCGGCGGGGAATACAGAGAAGAGAAACGCGAAGCAAGCGTGTTTGCACAAGGCAACGAACTGACCGAGAAAAAGATGGACTACAAATCCGTGTATCTGCAAGAGGAGTGGCAGGCAAGCGAAGCGCTTAGCATCATTTTAGGTGCGCGTTATGATGCCATCAGTACCGCAGAGAACAAAACGACCCTGCGTATCGGCGGACTTTACGAGTTTGATGCAATGGCAAAACTGCGTGCCAATTTTGCCCAAGGCTACCGCGTACCCGATATCCGTGAGATGTATATCCAAAAACAAACACCGAACGGGCTTCAAATCGGTTCACAGATTATGGGTTACGATCTTAAACCCGAAGCGACTAATGCGTATGAGATCGGTTTAGGCGGGCATAACGAAACATTTGCCTATGATCTGGTTTTTTTCTATAACGACGTAAGCAATATGATTACCCAAGTTATGGGAACCTACAACTCTAATGCTGCCTATACGTTTGAAAACGTAGCCGATGCGTACACGGCGGGCTTGGAGCTCTCTTTAAAATACGATTTCACGCCGAATCTGCAAGGAAGCTTGTACTACACGGAGCTGCAAACGGAGAATAAAGAGACAAACAAAGAGCTAGAGTTTCAACCCGAGAGAACGGCACAGGCGGGGGTCGATTATAAACTCACCCCTGCGCTTAACCTCGGCGTTTTTGCAAAATATATCGGCAAGCAGCATTACACCGATACCCTCAACCGAGGCTCCTCTTCGGAGACGACGGTTGCAAAAACGACCGACGCTTTTGCGCTTGTAGATTTGCGCACGGAATATAAACTCGATACAATGCTTACCCTCTACGGTGGCATCAACAATCTTGCCGATACGGGGGTCGAAGACGTTATCGGCTCTAATGCGGGACGGTACTATTTCGTAGGTGCGAGAGCCAAATTTTAAGACCCACATGCCATGGCATGTGAAAAATATATAAGGATGATTATGAAAAAAATAGCAACACTTCTTTTAGCGGCCACACTCTGGTGTGCCACACTTCATGCCGAGGGCGGCAACAACCATAAAATGGGGCTTGTTTTGGCATTGCCGCACCCTATGAAGGTGATTATTCCCAATTACGAAAGCTACGGTTTTACCAAAGAGCAAGATGCAAAAATGCAGGCGATCATCGGTGAGATGCCTGCGAAAATGCATGCCATGTTTGACGAAGTGGAGGCACTCGAGAGCGAGATACGCGAAGCGGTGATGAAACATGCCAAGAGCAAAGAAGCGCTTGCGCAAAAGCTCGACAAGCTCCAAACGCTCAAACGCAATATCACGGCACTTCATATCGACACCGTATTGCAAATCAGAGAGATTATGAGCAAAGAGCAGTACAAAATGATGATGCAAGAGCTCCAAAAACTGCAAAAACAAAGCCAACCGCATAAACATAACCACTAATTTTCAAAGGCGCGCACCCTTGCGTCTTTGTTTCCTTTTTGTTCACTTCTTTAGGCATGATACGTTTTTTTTGCTCGGGCTTCTCCATATTCTCTTTTTTGCGCGAGTAATGAGAGATTATTAATTTACGTGTAAGTCTATATAGACTATGATTAAGCATAGCGACTCGGCGTGCAAATGCGCGCACGGTGCGGTTAAAAGAGAAAAAGAACGGGTGCATCGGAGTGTTTCGGTGCAGATTTTGTTACAACAAACAAGGGACAGGATGAAACTTCACACATATGATATAAATCCACGGTATGCAACGTCGGCTGCGTATTTTTCTATGGAATTCGCCATCGATCAGGCGCTCAAAATTTACTCGGGCGGGCTCGGTTTTTTGGCAGGTTCACACATGAGAAGCGTCCATGAGATGAAACAAAACCTCGTAGGGGTAGGAATTTTATGGAGCTACGGCTATTACGATCAGGATCGCAACGAAGATCGCACGCTCAATCCGCAATACACAAGAAAATTTTATTACTTTTTGGAGGAGCTGCCTACGAAGGTTACCGTCAGGATCAACGGTAAAGAGGTAACGGTAAAAGGATTTTATCTCAATCCAGAAATCTTCGGTACCGCGCCGCTTATCTTGCTCTCGACCGATGTCGAAGAGAACGATTACCTCTCCCGCACCATCACCCATAAGCTCTACGACGGTAACGAGAGAACCCGTATCGCCCAAGAGATTGTTTTGGGGATCGGCGGAACGCGCATGCTTGAAGCGATCAACCATCATGTGGATATTTACCACATGAACGAGGGGCATTCCCTGCCTCTTGTGTACGAGCTTTACGGCAAATTTAAAGATATTCAAAAGGTACGCGAAAAAGTGGTATTTACCACCCACACCCCCGAAGCGGCGGGGAACGAAACCCATGATATCAACTTTTTGCACGAGATGGGATTTTTTGCCGACGTCGATCTGGCAACGGTGCGCAACTTAAGCGGCTACGAACACGACAACACTTTTAGTTTGACGGTAGGTGCACTGCGTGTCGCCAAACGAGCCAACGCGGTTTCAAAGATACATGCCAAGGTTTCCAATGAGATGTGGGCACACGTAGAGGGTAAGTGCGAGATTATCCCTATCACAAACGCGCAAAACAGAAAATACTGGGCAGACAAAACCTTGCTTAGAGCGCTTGACGAGCATGAAGATTACGAGATTCTTGCGCGCAAAAAACACCTTAAAAAGATACTTTTTGAAGAGGTCGCCGACCAAAGCGGCAAGATGTTCGATCCCGAGGTTCTTACTATCGTTTGGGCGCGCCGTTTTGCCGAATACAAACGCCCGGGGCTTTTAAAATACGATTTTGAGAGATTCTTGCGCCTTATCAATAATCCTATCATGCCCGTACAGATCATTTGGGCAGGAAAACCCTACCCGACCGACTACGGCGCGATAGAGATTTTTAACGAGCTGATCCATATCAGCCACAAATATAAAAATATTGCCGTACTTATCGGGTACGAACTCTCCCTTTCGCGCCTTCTTAAACAAGGAAGCGATATCTGGCTCAATACCCCGCGCATCACCCGCGAGGCAAGCGGTACGAGCGGGATGTCGGCGAGCATGAACGGCTCGATCCACTTCTCGATCAACGACGGGTGGCATCCCGAATTTGCGAGGGACGGCAGAAACGCCTTTACTATTCCAGAGATCGATCATCGTCTGAGCATCGCCGATCAAGACAGGATCGACAATAAAAATATGATGGATATGCTTGAGAACAACATCATCCCGATGTACTACAACGATCCGAAACAGTGGGTCGATATTATGAAAAACGCGATGTCGGAGATCGAGGTGGAGTTTAACTCGGGGCGTATGGCACACCAGTATTACGAATATTTATTTGATCATAAAGTATAAGCCAGTTTCTTTAAGAAGAAGCGGAGGTGCTCAGTTTCTCTCCCGTATCTCTAAGATACGGGTAGCTTCAGGGGGTTGTAGGGACATTTGTCCCTGCCACTTTATGGGCTTTGCTCATAAAGTGCGTAACATCAGTTAAAACATCGGGGGTTTCCCCGAACACATATTATATTAAATAGATAAAGGGGAATACCAGTAAATGAAAGCAGTAGTTATGGCGGGGGGATTCGGTACGAGAATCCAACCTTTGACACATTCAAGACCCAAACCTATGTTACCGATTATGAACAAGCCTATGATGGAACACACCATCGTGATGCTTCGCGATTTGGGGATCAAAGAGTTTATCGTCTTGCTTTATTTCAAACCCGATATTATTCAAGATTATTTTAAAGACGGCAGCGAGTGGGGGATCAATATAACCTACGTGCTTCCCGACAACGACTACGGTACGGCGGGTGCGGTAAAACTTGCACAAGAGCATATCGGAGACGAAAACTTTATTATTATCAGCGGCGACTTGGTGACCGACTTTGACTTCCAAAAACTTTTCGATTTTCATAAAAAGAAAAAAGCAAAACTCTCCATCGGTCTTACATCGGTCGAAAATCCTCTTGAATTTGGGGTGGTTATCGTCAATAAAGAACATAAAATCGAGAAATTTTTGGAAAAACCGAGCTGGGGCGAGGTGTTTAGCGACACGATCAACACGGGGATCTACATTTTAGAACCCGAAATTCTGAACTATATTCCCCAAAACGAAAACTACGATTTCGGGAAAAACCTTTTTCCTCAGCTGATGCACAAAGGGGTGACGCTGATGGGGTGCACTTTGGAGGGATACTGGCGCGACGTAGGGAACCCCGAGAGTTACCGCGACGTGTACGACGATATTTTAAGCCAAAGGGTCAAATTTAACATCCTTGCCAACAAACAAAAATTTCCCGACGGCGTACTTTACAGCCTTGAGAAATACGAACTCGACCCTTCGGTAGAGATTATCGGAACGGTACTTTTGGGCAAAAACGTCGAGATACGCAAAGGGGTGAAACTTAACAACGTCGTTATCGGCGATAACGTCGTCGTAGGACACTCCGCAAAACTGCGCAACACCGTAATTTGGGAGAACACCGAGATCGGCAAGAACGTTATTTTAGACAACTGCGTCATCTGTAACAACAACGTGATCCACAAAAACGTTAAAGCAAAAACGGGGCTTATTTTGGCAGAGGGGTGCGACGTCGGAGAACTTGCTTCGTTTGAACAAGACGTGACGATCTGGCCCAATAAAACGATCGAACCCGCTTCAATCGTCACCCGCAGTCTTATTTTGGGGAGCAAATACAAAAATTCTATTTTTGAGAGCGGCAGCGTTTCGGGCAAAAGCAATATCGAGCTTTCGTGTGAGATGGCGACCAAACTTGCCGAAGCGTTTGCCGCGCAGCTGCCTATCGGTTCGCGCGTGATTGTAGGGCGCGACGACGATAAGAGTTCCCGTATGCTCAAACGTGCCTTTTTGGGAGGGCTTCTCTCGGCGGGGGTGAACGTGCTTGACGTTAAAAACGTTCCCCCTTCGGTTTTGCGCCACACTTTGGCAAACGACCCCACGCTTATGGGGGGCGCGCACTTTAAACGATGTCTTGTAGATACGACGAGTTCGGAGATCACCCTTTTTAACGAGGATGCGATGCGCGTGAGTACAAGCTCGGCAAAAGCGATCGAGAAGGCGTTTTTTACCGAAAAGTTCCGCCGCGTCGATTTTTCGCAGATAGGAAGCATCTGCGAAAGTATCCATCATGCCGAGTCGATTGCGTATTCTAAAGAGATCGAAGCCCATATTAACCACTCTATTATCAAGTGCGGCGGGTTTAAAGTGGCGGTCGATTTG
>JAQUCZ010000073.1 GCA_028685945.1 Sulfurimonadaceae bacterium
TTGCGCCTATTTTTCTCCCTTTATAGGTCGCACCGAGCGCATCACAGGCATCCTCTACGATCTTCACGTCGTAGATTTTTGCAATCGAATAAAGACGCTCTAAATCGACGCACAAACCCGCGACATGAGTGACGATCACCGCTTTGAGTTTTTTGGAACGGTTATCCTCGAGGTAGGCTTCAAGCTTATCGAGATTGATATTGTAGGTATCGGGATCGATATCGACAAATACGGGTTCCGCATCAAAATGGCGCACCACTTCGGGGACGTTTGGGTGTGCATTGACCGAGCACACCACTTTATCACCGCGTTTAAGGTCAAGTGCGAGCATTGCCAGATGCAGTGCCGCAGTTCCGTGCGACGTAGCAAGGGCGTACTTGCACCCTATGTACTCGCAAAATTCACTCTCCAATTCTGCAACTTGATCGATATCTTCACCGTCTAAAACATCGCTGACGTTGGAGTGTTCTTCCCGTCCGCACTCATATTTATAAAACTCTATCTCCATCCTCTTCCCCTTTTTATAAAGTTATATCTCTCGGATAATTAAAATCGTGGTTGATCGTTCTTGACGTCAGTTTAGCAATCACGGGCATCTTTCTTTTAAAATGGTTGCGAAAAATACGACCGATTATCATATCGAGCATCGCGCTCTCCACCCCGCGCGCGAGTATCTCCTCTTTTGGGAGTCTCTCTTCGACGTAAAGCTTCATAGCCGCATCCATTTGTGCATAGGTATAGCCCAAGTCTGCCTCGTCGCTTTGCCCTTCCCACAAATCCGCCGAAGGGGCTTTTTTAATAATGCTCTGCGTCACCCCGAGATACTCTGCCAGTTCGTAAATCTCGCTTTTATAGAGATCCCCTATGGGGTTGAGCGCCGAAGCCAGATCCCCGTAAAGCGTTCCGTAGCCGAGCATCAATTCGCTTTTATTGCTGGTTCCCAGTACAAGAGCATTCTCCCGCGCCGAGATGTCAAAAAGGGTTGCCATACGCATACGTGCAGAAAAATTTCCGCGGCGGAGGTTATCCATATCGGGGTGCATCGCCTCGTATGCCCGCAACATAGGCTCTATAGAAAGCGTAATAGCACGCATGCCAAAGTCGCGGCAGAGTGCGTCCGCATCCTCCAAAGAACTTTTGGAAGAGTAATGCGAAGGCATCTTTACGCACAACAGATCGTCTTTGAACACGCGATGCGCCAAAACCGCCACCACGGCAGAATCAAGACCGCCGCTGAGTCCGACCACAACATTATTTATTCCCGTTTTACGAACTTCGTTGTCTAAAAAACGCTCTAAAAAATCGGTAATATGCGCGTATCTGCTCAATGGGTATAACCTTTAAAAATCTTTAACAAAAAAGATTATATCGAAGATTTGTAAAAAAAATATCATGAAAAAAGGGAAAAAATAAAAAAATAGAAGAAGGGGTTACATGCCAAGGGAGGCTTGGCATGTTGCAGTATTATAAAAAGTTTAAAATCTCTTTTTCGATATCCTCTTTCTCTATCACCGTACCCTGTGTAATCGGTTTGGAAAAGAGTGCTCGTATCATCGCGGGAATCTCTAATTTTGCCGTTTTTGATATCGACTCAAGAGCTATAATATCTTCCGCATCCACCTCGCCCGTTAAAGCGTTGGCAATGACGGGAGAGAATTTCGTCCACTCCGCCGTGGAGTAAACAATGCTTTTGATTTTAGGATCGCAGCAGGTCGTATAGGCTTTAAAACATGTTGCGGTGTGAGGATCCATCAGATACCCCTCGCCCTCAAACGTCTCTTTGATGTAGCGTTTGCCTTCCGCACCCGTAGCAAAGTCGGCATCGAAGCACTCGCGCAGTTTTGCAAGCTCCTCTTTGGTGAGTTCGTAAACGTTTTTGCTCTCCAAATCTTCCATCAGTTCGCGCGTTCTTGCCTCGCCGAAGAGATCAAAAAGCACCCTTTCGACGTTGGACGATTTTAAGATATCCATCGCCGGGGAGGTGGTATTGAGCACTTTTGAATCTCTCAGGTCGTATTTCCCCGTTGTAATAAGACGGGTTAAGACGTTGTTCTCGTTCGAGGAGATGATGATTTTTGCAACGGGTACACCCATTTTCCAAGCATAATAACCCCCGAGTGCATTCCCGAAGTTACCGCTTGGCACGTTTAAATAAACTTTCTCACCCATTGCGATACCGCCTTGGCGCACAAGTTCGAGATAGCTGTGGATATGGTAAATTATCTGAAAAATAATACGCCCGAAGTTCACCGAGTTTGCCGCAGAGAGAAGAATGTTTTTCTCTTTTAAAGCCGCTTTAAACTCCACCGAAGCCAAAAGGCGTTTGAGAGCGCTTTGCGCATCGTCGAAAACGCCGTTGATTCCGATCACTTTAAGGTTTTGTGCATCTTCGGTAACCATTTGTAAGCGTTGCACGTCGCTTGTGCCCCCTTGGGGATACAAACATGCCACCTGAACGTTTGCGCGGTTTTTAAACGTCTCAAGCGCTGCAGGTCCCGTATCACCGCTTGTTGCCGCTAAAATAAGATAGTTCTCCCCTCTTTTTTGTGCAATTGAAGAGAGCACCACGCCAAAGGGTTGCAGTGCCATATCTTTAAAGGCACGGGTCGGTCCGTGGTAGAGTTCGCTGACGTAAAGATTTTCTTTTACTTTTACTACGGGAACGGGGTTTGCGGGGGTATCGAACTTATCATAAAGTGCCAACGCTTCATCGAGAACGCTTTTTTCTATGTCGATTGCAAAACGTGCAAGCATGTCGCTTGCCAACTCTTTGTAGGACGACGCAAGATGTTTTTCTAAAAACTCTTTGCCTAGTTCAGGAAGTTTTTCAGGAACGTAAAGCCCTCCGAACGATGCGATCGGGCTTAAGATCGCTTCGGAAAAGGTGACCGTCTGAGGTTTTGCGGCATCTGCGCCGCGCGTTTGAATAAATCTCATAATCTGCTCTGCTTCAATTTTTTTCGCAATTATATCGAAATTGATTGAGTCCAAAATTAGAAAACAATCAAAATTTATTGAAAAATCGTGATCGGATCGATGTGGTAGGACTGCTGCGTTACCTCGAAAATCAATTCGTCGTCAACCCGCCCGATCGTGTACCCTTTTTTGATCTTCACCCCTTTTTTGATGTTGGGGGCGATATCGGTAAGGTTTGCATAGATCGTATGAAGCCCTCCGTCGTGTTCGACGATGACGATATTGTTAAGTACTGCCGTTTTATCTGCATAGATCACTTTTCCGTTAAATACGGTCTTCACCTTTGAATCCGCCGTATGCGGCTTTAGGGAGACCGATTCGTTGAATATCTTGATACCGTAGATCGGATCGGTATAGGTTCCGTATTTTTTCGTAACGCTGTAGCCCTCAAGCGGCGCGATCGTTTTGCGTCCCGTATATTTCTTCGTTTTTACCTGTTGGTAGGAACTTCCGTGTTTTTTCACGTCGGGCAGATCGGTATCGCGTGCGGCAACATCTGCAAAAGCGTTCTTTCTGGCTTCATCCTCTTTTGCTTTTTTGATCGCGTCGATTTTGATAATGTTGAGCTGTGCCAAAGTCTTTTTAAGCTCGTCTTGTTTGTTTAAGAGTTTTTTGAGCTCCTCTTTATAGCTATTCTTGGCATGTTCAAGTTCTGCAAGCGCTTTTTTGTTTTTTTCTTGCGTTTTAATCAGATCTTTTCTTTTTGCATCGATACTCGCAATGGAATTTTCCAAAGCGTTTTTTTGGGAACTTACGATATCTATATCTTTGGAGGTCGCATAAAACTTTTGATTGAGTCGGCTTGCTTTCTCTTTTGCACTCTCAAGCATCTTTTGGAGCACTTCAAACTCCATAAGCGACTCTTCGCTTACGACATACTCCTCTTCCAAAATAATAGAAAGAGAAACGCTTTGCGCTATAGTAAAAACTAACTCCTCCTCTATTTTTTCACGCGAAGACTTCAGCTGTGACTGATTTTTTTGCAGTTCTACGAGTTGCAGTTTGTTTTCCTCGTAACTCTTTTCTTTATCGCTAAGCTCCTCTTGAAGCTCTTGAAGATATTTTTGCTGACGCAAAATAGTATTTTTTTGTTCCAAAATATCTCTGGCGGTTTGCGCCATTTTTTTATTGATCTCTTGATAGTTCTTACTAAAAGAGGTGAGTTCTTTATTTGTTTTTTGTATCTTTGCATCGATGTTGGCATGTGCACATGCCAACATACCGACAAACGCAAAAACGGTTACTATGCGCATTAGACCTCTTCTTTATGCCAAACGACGATCAAAGACGCAAGCACGATAGACAATACAATCGCGACCGATGCAAGTTTAAAAAAGTCTCCTATCGAATCGAAGATAACGATCTCGATCCCGATACTTTGAAACTGCGAAATAATCCACTCGTTTGATTCGATGCCCTTAAAAATCACGTACGACAATGCACTGGCGATAATCGCATCCATAATTGCCAAACGGAACAAAACCGCCGAACGCAGCCACATAGGAGCACCGAAAAGCCCCATGATACTCATACGCTCGCTATGTTTAAACTGCCAAATACGCAGCTCTTTAAACACGAGTAACGTCGTGACCACAAAGATACACACCGAAAAAACAGTTACCATCCCTTTAAATAAAAGCAGAAGTTTGTAGGTTGTGTCGTGGCTGTGGGAGAAATCTTCCACCTTTTTTATTGCCGCGTGGTTGCGCAGCTCTTTTGTAAGTTTTTGGATCTCGCTCGGAGAGGGGTAATGTTTAAGGCTTAATTTGTAAAAGCGCGGCAAAGTAACTTTAAGAAGTTCCGTATTTTTGGCATCGATTCCGCTGTCTAAACGTTTGATCACGTGATCGGGAGAGAGTTCAAAGCTCTCGGCGATAAGAGGGTTGATCTTTGCAATATCCTCTTTGCTAAGGGTCTTTTTGCTTACGACGACTACCGAATAGTTATTTGCAAGGTTCTCCTTGTATGCTTCGATAGAACGCTCTGCAATAATAAAAACCTGCATCGAAAAAAGGATACTCAAAAGCGCCAGAACAAGAGAAAGATGGTTTTTAATTGACTGCATAGATGCTCCCATATTCGATATGGAAATGTTTATAATCGACGTTGAGCGATTCGGGGATATGGTGGGTTACGACGATAACGGTGGTTTTTAGCTGCGTATTGGCACCCTCTAAAAGGTTCCAAATAAGCCCCGAGGAGTAATCGTCCAAGTTTCCCGTAGGTTCATCCGCCAAAATTAAAATAGGGTTGTGTGACAAGGCACGTGCCATGGCGACGCGCTGTTGCTCCCCCCCGCTGAGTTCAAGGGGAAATTTACCTGCTTGGTGCTTGAGACGCACATGTTTAAGCAGGGAATCGACCTGATTTTGGGTTACGCTTTTTTCGTAACCGTTGATAATGAGCGGAAGCATGATATTTTTTTCGATAGTCCACTCTTTGACAA
The DNA here is from genome assembly GCA_028685945.1 of Sulfurimonadaceae bacterium. Taxonomy (GTDB): domain Bacteria; phylum Campylobacterota; class Campylobacteria; order Campylobacterales; family Sulfurimonadaceae; genus Sulfurimonas. Next base: position 5,423 of record JAQUCZ010000073.1, read on the forward strand.
GTTTATAATCTTGAAACACGATCCCAAGATGTCTTCGCAAAAAATTGAGTTTGGAACGCGTTACGCCGTTTAGCTCCACCCCACCGACTATCAAACTCCCCTGCTGCGGTTTAAGTGCACCGTAAAGCGACTTTAAAAGCGTCGACTTTCCGCTTCCGCTCGCACCCGTAATAAATACGAAACTCCCCGAAGTAATATCGAAAGAGGCTTGGTTGATAATCGTCTCGTGTCCCGAATAGGACAAAGAGAGATTTTTTGCGACGATAACCTTATCCATGCAGTACCTCGACTAAAAATTGGTGGGCTTTATGGTTGCTTTTTGACTGCAAAGGCAACGAAGGGTAGTAACGCGCCGTAGTGTTTTCTACAATCACGTAAAGGTGTTCGGGACGATCAAAACTTCCCATAGAGACACGCAACATCATCCCCTCCTCTAAAGCATACACCCTTTCAAAGTGGATAAAACCGCCCTCAAAACGTTTGGTCACGTTGCCCAAAGCTGCAATCTGCTCCGCATTAAGCGTAACTTTGTCAAAAGTAAAATCTCCCAACGGTTCTAGTTCGGGCGATTCCTCTTCATTGATCATCGTCACATCGTAGATGTTCTTTTCCATCTTTTTCCATCGGTCTTCATATTTTGAAACGACTGCAATATCTTTGTTTTTATTGTTATGAAGCGTAGTTTTGTTAAAAGCGATAAAAGTCTCGTAAGAGTACGCATAATAATTTTCGCTGTCGGTTCTAAGTTCGAG
>JAQUCZ010000074.1 GCA_028685945.1 Sulfurimonadaceae bacterium
AAACTCTCTCTTATCGACATCGGGCATTATGAAAGCGAGTACTTTTTCGCACAAATTTTACAGACCCATTTGAAAAATTTAGGTTTAGAAGTTATAATTTCGTCATCAGAAAATCCATTCACCTATATTTAGTGATTTTTATAGATACAGATGGCACATGAAAGCAACTCAAAAGGAGATTGATGAACCAGCATTTAAAACAACTTATAGACCTCTCTTTCGTAGATAAAGAGATAGATGCGTTTGAACCGCAGATCGAAGAGGCGAACTATAAGTATGAAGCGGCCTTGGCTAAAAAACAAAGTATTGACTCGGATATAGAGAACCTAAGCAAAGAGATTAGAGACGAAGAGATCAAAAAAAATAAAAACGAACTTCACCTAGCCGAACTTTCTCAAAAACTGTCCGAAAATGCTAAAAAAAGCTCCGAAATTAAAACAGAGCGCGAAATGAAATCGCTCCAACTTGAAGAGGAGATCGCAAAAGAGCAGGTAGCTTTTGCAAACGAAGAGATCGAGAGACTCGAAAGAATTATCGATGCCAAAAAAGAGCAGGTTGAAGCTGCAAAAACTGCCTTGGCGGAGCTTGATGCGAACTTGGAATCGGTAAGAGCGGATGTCGAAAAAAAATTAGAGGTGATCAATCAAGCAAGACAAGAGGTTTTTCAAAAAAAAGAGAAACTTATCTCTACTATGAACCAAAAAGGTCTTACTTTTTACCAAAAAATTCGTCGCTGGGCAAAAAACACCACCGTCGTGCCTGTTGAAGAACAAGCATGTATGGGATGTCATATGCTCTTAAACGACAAAACATACGCCGATGTTATCAAAGCCGAAGAGATTACTACATGCCCGCACTGCGGCCGTATTCTCTACATGGAACCGAACAAAGAATAGGTCTTGTCGCCCTTTAGCGTTTTTTATTATCTTCTTAGCGGTTTGCTCTACATTGTAGCGCTGCCGCTTTTAATAATCCTCTCTTTTAAGCAAAAATACAAAGAATCACTCCCCGCACGTTTTTTTCTTTTTCGCAACCCGAGATTTTCACCTAAAGAGGGTATTTGGTTTCACGTATGCTCTTTGGGTGAAGCAAGAGCGCTTCAGCCTTTGCTCGAGCGGATAAACAGCGAAGATATCAAGATTACGACTATTACCCACACGGGGTTTGCAGAGGCAAAAAAATACAAAGTGCAGACACGCTATCTGCCTTATGAACTTTTTTTGCCGTTTTGGATGCGCAAAGAGAGACTTTTGGTGGTTATGGAAGCGGAGTTTTGGTATATGCTCTTTTTGGTTGCACGGCTAAGAGGCACAAAAATCTTCCTTCTCAATGCGAGAATTTCCGACAAAAGCGTCAAAAAGTATTTGCAATTCGGATGGTTTTATAAAAAACTTTTTGACTGCGTGGAGATTATCTACGCGCAAAGCGAGACGGATAAAAACAGATTTTTGGCGATGGGCGCGAAAAATATCGAGGTGATAGGTAATATCAAACTCTCCCAAAAAATAGTGCGAACGAAAGAGTATGTAAAACCTTCGTGCGAAGTGATCGTGGGTGCAAGCACACATGCCACGGAGGAGGAAGCGATCCTCAAAGCGTTCGTGGAATATAAAAAGCAGCAAAAAGATGCGAAACTGCTTTTGGTGCCGCGCCACCCCGAGCGGTTCGATGCGGTATTCGGGCTTATGTCGGGATTCGCTTCCCAACATGCCATGGCATGTTCGCGATTTTCCCAAAGCGCTTCGTTTGATGGGGATATGGTGTTGATAGATGCGATGGGAGAGCTTAACAACATCTACGCCATCAGCGATATAGCGATTTTAGGGGGTGCATTTCGCGAGGACGTCGGCGGGCATAACCCTCTCGAACCTGCCCATTTCGGATGTAAAATTATTACGGGCAAGCACTTTTTTCATCAAAAAGAGCTTTTTAAATATGTACATCACGTACAGTACGTCGCAACGGATGCAATCCATAAAGCCCTCTTGGCATGTAAGGAACTTCCCCCTTCGATCGTGGAAGAGACGATCGATTTACAAAGCGTCGTAAAGAAAATTTTAGAAAAATAGGACAAAAAAATGGCAAAAGAAAAAGCATATAAAATATTGGCTACACAAGAGGGGATCTCAAATTCACAGGCAAAATCTTTGATCGACAGAGGGCTTGTGTATGTAGGAAATTCCAAGGTGATGGTTGCTCGCGGCGAGATCGACGAGCGAACGATTTTTCGTGTCGAGAAGATCGAAAAAGTAAAACCCCTTTTTGAAAACGACGATCTTATCGTCATCGACAAACCTGCATTCGTCAACTCCGACGAGATAGAAAAGCAGTTTAAAGATGCGCGCTTGCTTCACAGGCTTGACCGCGAAACGAGCGGGGTTTTGATGCTTGTCAAAAACGAAGAGTTTAGAGAAAAAGCGATCAAAGAGTTTAAAAAAGACAACGTTTATAAAGAGTATATCGCGTGGGTCGAAGGTGTTTTAAGCGAACCCGTCGACATCGACATGCCGATCTACACCGAGAAGAAAAACAACAAAGCGGTCTCAAGAGTCTCCAAAAAGCAAGGAAAACCCGCAAGAACGGAGGTGTTTCCAGATATCGTAAGCGGTAAAAAAACAAAGGTAAAATGTATTATCCACCACGGAAGAACACACCAGATTCGCGCTCATCTCAAATATATCGAACACCCGATCGTAGGGGATGAACAATACGGTGGAAGACGCGCCAAAAGGGTGATGTTGCATGCACACAAGGTGAAACTTTTGGGAATGGAATTTGTAGCGCCCGAGCCGAAAATGTTTATCCATTTTGAATAAACGCCAAAGAGCGAGCTTTTATTTTAAAGAAAACTTAAAGCAAGATTTTTATATAATTCGCAACTTTTTACATCGAGATATTTTAGAAGGAGATTATGTATGTTTGGTGCATTGACCGATTCGTTTACGTCCGCCATTAGAAAAATCCGTTTTCATGATGACGATAAGGCGCTCACGAAGGCACTCGGCGAACTTAAAAAATCCCTTTTAAAAGCAGACGTAAACCATAAAGTGGTCAAAACGTTGATCGATCAAGTGCAGATCGAAACGCGTCAAAACGGTATCGGGAAAGATCAGTTTTTGGCGGCTTTACGCAAAGCATTGCATGATTTGCTTGAAATCGGAGGCAACAGAGGCTTTATATTTGCTTCAAAACCGCCGACCGTTATTTTAATGACGGGTCTTCAGGGGTCGGGAAAAACGACGACGACCGGAAAACTTGCTTATTATTTAAAAAGTAAACAAAAAAAAGTGATGGTTGTTGCGGCGGACTTACAGCGTTTGGCTGCGGTGGAGCAACTTCGCCAGATAACGGCACAAATCGGCATAGAACTTTACGACGACGAAACGACGAAAAACCCAGTAGATGTAGTTAAAGCGGCACTGAAAAAAGCGGAAAATTCCCTTTACGACGTCGTGCTTATCGATACAGCGGGGCGTTTGGCGATCGACGAAGAGCTTATGCAAGAGCTTAAAGAGGTCAAAAAAGCGGCAAACCCGAGCGAAATTTTCTACGTTGCCGATTCGTTAACGGGGCAAGATGCCGTTAAAACTGCGACAAGCTTTAAAGAGCAGATCGGAATTGACGGGGTTATCCTCAGTAAATACGACGGCGATTCCAAAGGGGGCGTTGCTTTAGGGTTGGCGTCACAAGTAGAAGTGCCGTTGCGCTTTATCGGAAGCGGCGAGAAGATGGAAGATCTCGAAATTTTTCTCCCCGAGCGTGTTGTTAACCGCCTTATGGGATTTGGAGATATCGAAGGTCTTGCGGAAAAAACTGCTTCTGCCATCGATGAGAAAACGGCGAAAAAACTCACCAAAAAGATCCAAAAAGGGGAGTTTAACTTCAACGACTTTTTGGAACAGATGGAAAGTATCAAAAAAATGGGTAGCATGAGCTCCATCATGGGGATGATTCCGGGGATGGGGAATATGTCCAAAGCGATTAAAGATTTTGACATAGAAAACTCAAGCGAGCTGAAAAATATCAAAGCTATGGTCTCTTCTATGACTAAAAGAGAGCGTGAAAACCCCGAACTTTTGAACAATGCGAGAAAACAAAGGATCGCCAACGGGTGTGGACTCAGTATCGTAGAGGTCAATCGCATGATCAAACAGTTTAAAAATGCCGGAAAAATGGCAAAAAAATTCTCGGGAAAAGCGGGAATGAAAAATCTGCAGTCTCTCATGGGGCAAATGGGCGGAGCAAACGCACTACGCAGATAACTTCTTGGCATGTTCCATGCCAACGAGTGCAAAGCGGTAAACTCGCAGGAGTTTAGCTCTTTGCATTTTCATCTTAGCGCAAGCGAAATGGAAGAAGTGCAAATTTAACATATTCAGTAAGTTGCAATAAAACTTACGCAGAGAAGGACAAAACATGGCAACAGTAATTCGCCTCACTAGAATGGGAAGAAAAAAACAACCGTTTTACCGTATCGCGGTAACAGATTCACGTAAAAGAAGAGACGGTGGCTGGATTGAGCTTATCGGTCACTACAACCCTATGGTAGCGGAAAAAACAGTCGTAGTTGACAACGAAAGACTTGACTACTGGTTGAGCGTAGGCGCGCAAATGAGCGACCGCGTTAAAAAGATCACCGGCCGTTAATATGATTTGTGATTTTGTCGCACAGTTTGCAAGGCTTATCGCTTCTTATCCGGAGGATATCCGTGTGGACACGAAAGAGAGCGACGAAGTGATCGAGATTGTTCTCCATGCCAACCAAGCCGACGTAGGGAAGCTTATCGGCAAAGAGGGGAAGATGATCGGCGCAATCAAAACCGTCATTTCGGGCTGTAAAGCCAAAGACGGTAAAAGTTATCGTATCAATGTCGAACCGATCGCATAGTATGATCCATATTGCAACCCTCGGTAAAACGGTAGGGCTTAAAGGCGATATGAAATTGCATATCCAAAGCGATTTTCCTGAACAGTTTGTAAAAGGTGCCGTTTTTTTTATCAATAAACACGATACGATCACGTTCGGCGAGATCAATCTTGAAAAAGGTTTGGTAAAAATAAAAGGTTACGACACTCCCGAGAGTGCAAAAAAACTAACCAATGCAAAACTTTATACGACTTTGGAAAAAACGAAACAGGATATCCGCCTTGAAGAGGGGGAGTATTTTTGGTTCGATATCGTAGAATGCGATGTTTACGAAGACTCCAAACGTTTAGGAAAAGTTCAAGAAGTGGAGCGAATCACCCTTAGTGATTATCTCTTGATAGAAACGGATGCAAAACTCGTAAACGAAGGTTTTGCAAAAAGTTTTTTGGTACCCTACCATAAAAATTTTATATCCTCCGTCGATATCGAGGCGAAAAAGATTGAAACTACGGGTGCTTTAGATATTTTAGAAGCTTCTTGAAACTATGAAGTTTACGTTTGTTACCCTTTTTCAAAATTTGATCGAGGGGTATTTTCAGGATTCTATTTTAAAACGTGCGATCGAAAGCGATTGCTTTAGCGTGGGGTATCTAAATCCGCGCGATTTTAGTCTTTCGAGACACAAAAAAGTAGATGATACGGCAGTCGGAGGCGGTGCTGGGATGGTGATGAATCCCCAACCCCTTTATGACGCTTTAAATGAGTTAAAATCTACCGATAAGAATGTACATATAATCTTTGTCACGCCTGTTGCAAAACAGTTTATGCAAAGTGACGCAAAAAGATTGTCTCAAAAATCTCACGTAGCTTTTGTGAGCGGAAGATACGAAGGGATTGATGAGAGGGTGATAGAGGAGTTTGCAGACGAACTCTTTAGTATCGGCGACTATATTCTAACGGGAGGGGAACTGCCCTCTCTTGTGATGTGCGATGCTATTGCACGGAATATAGAAGGGGTACTGGGAAATAGCGATTCTTTAAGCGTCGAGAGTTTTGAAACGCCGCTTTTAGAAGCGCCCTCTTTTTCCAAGCCGCAGGATTATCGAGGTAGGAGTGTTCCATCAGAATACTTAAAGGGAAATCATAGTAAAATTCGCTCACTAAAATTAGCCTTGTCTGAATGCAAAACGCAGTTTTTCAGACCTGAGCAGCTTTTAAAGCATAGAACAAGGAAGTCTTATGAGAAATAAGTACATTGAAAACTTTGAAAAAGCACAAACATCTGCGAAAAATATTCC
>JAQUCZ010000075.1 GCA_028685945.1 Sulfurimonadaceae bacterium
AGAGTCGCTGTTGTAGCAGTACCCGCTTTGGGGCTGATAAAGAAGCATCAAACACCTTTTAGAGTATAATTCGCGTAATTATATCTTAAAGGGTTTAAATGATAATTATTCCTGCACGCCTCGCCTCTACAAGGTTTCCCCAAAAAGTTTTAGCCGATATCGGCGGTTTGCCGATGGTGGTTCGCACCGCACAGCGCGTAGCGCATCTTGATCGCGTCGTGGTCGCCGCGGATGATGAACAGATTATCGCTACATGCCAAGCCCACGGCATCGAAGCGATGCTCACCTCAACCACCCATAAAAGCGGTACCGACCGTATCAACGAATGTGCCAACATTTTGGGTGTGGGCGACGACGAGCTTATCATCAACGTCCAAGCGGACGAGCCTTTTATCGAACCCGAAGTGGTTAAAGCGCTTTTGGTGCGTCTTGGCGAGCTGCAAAAAGCAAAAGCCCCGTTTATTATGGGAAGCTGCTACAACGCTATCAACGACGAAGCGGCGCAAGATCCAAACCTTGTGAAAGTGATTATGGACGACGCCCACAACGCGATCTACTTCTCCCGCTCCCCGATTCCTTACAACAGAAGCGGCGATGCGTCTTATTTCGGGCATATCGGCATTTACGGATTTAGCAAAAAATCTTTAAACGAGTTTTGTGCGCTTGATGATGCACCGCTGGAAGATATAGAAAAGCTCGAACAGCTTCGCGCGATCTATCACCAAAAGAAAATCAGCATGATCAAAGTGGCAAGCACGGGATTTGGAATCGATACGAAAGAGGATTTGCAAAGAGCGATAGAGATATTTTTGAAGTAAAAATGAAAAAGGGGTCGAAGGCTAAAAAGCCCCGACCCCTTAAAAAAAACACAACTTAGAAAATGAATTAGATGTTGTCGCGAATATCTAAGTCAGAAACAAGTTTAAGATACGCATCTTTTTGAGTTCTTTTGAAGTATCTCATAAGACGGCGGCGTTGTCCAACCAATTTCAATAGACCTAGTCTTGAAGCGTGGTCTTTTTTGAACGTTTTAAGGTGTTCCGTTAATTCTACGATTCTTGCAGTTAAAAGTGCAATTTGTACTTCACTTGAACCCGTGTCACCTGCTTTGCGAGCATATTTCGCAATAATCTCTTGTTTTTTAGCCTGATCTAAAGCCATAACAGCCTCCTGATTGGTATAATAATCTAACGTTCATGTTTTTATCCACAAAGTCGAAGCGCGATTATACTCAAAGTTTTCTTTATTTTATTTGATTTTTACAAAATAGCTTTGGGTGAAGCGATGCTATTTTAATCTCTTTGAGGTATAATATTTTTTCGTTACAAATTTTCAATAATAAAGACTTCCAACCATGTTAATTACCCGTGCAAGCGAATACGCAATTATGTCTTTGATCGTCCTCTCCAAAGCCTCTGCGCCGATGGACAGCGACACCCTTTCACGCGAACTCTCTATCTCAAAAAGTTTCTTGGCAAAAATTCTTCAGTCGTTGGCAAAAAGCGAGATTCTCAACTCTTTTAAGGGGGTCAACGGCGGTTTCGTGCTGGCAAAAAAGCCCAACGAGATCACGATGCTTGAGGTGATGTCCTCAGTAGAGGGCAAAGCCCCCGCGGTATTCGACTGCTCCCCTTCGATGGAGAGTTGCCCCTCCGAGAGAGCCGAGGCATGTACCATCTGGCCGTTTCTCAATCGTCTTCAAGGGAAGATCGATACCTTTTTGGCAGCACTTACCCTTGCCGATATTCTCGATGAAGAGTAGGATCTAAACACTTGGCGCGCAAACTCACATTTAAGCAGCAAGTAGGCACGACCCTCAACTTTCTTTTAGGGCAAAGAGATTTAAGCGTCGTCGTTTTCGTAATGGCGATTTTGGCGATCATCATCGTTCCGCTACCCTCGGCGCTGCTTGACGTGATGCTAACCGTCTCGATGGCGCTTGCAGTTTTGATTTTGCTTATCTCGCTGTATGTGCCAAAACCTACCGATCTCACGACGTTTCCAACCCTTATTCTCATCATTACCCTCTTTCGTCTCGCACTCAATATCGCAACGACGAGGATGATTTTAAGCAACGGGCACCAAGGACCCGAAGAGGTGAGCGACATCATCACCAGTTTCGGGAACTTCGTCGTAGGGGGGAACTACGTTATCGGTATCATCGTTTTTTCGATCTTGGTACTTATCAACTTTATGGTTATCACCAAAGGTTCGACAAGGGTTGCAGAGGTTGCAGCGCGTTTCGTGCTCGATTCTATGCCCGGAAAACAGATGGCGGTCGATGCCGACCTCAACGCGGGGCTTATCGACGATGCCGAAGCCAAACGCCGTCGTGCCGAAATTTTACAAGATGCCAACTTCTACGGAGCGATGGACGGATCGAGTAAATTCGTCAAAGGGGACGCGGTTGCGGGGATTATCATCACCCTTATCAACATCATAGGCGGCTTTTTAATCGGGGTTTTCCAACACGATATGAGTGTGGGCGACAGTGCTTCGACCTTTACCCTTTTAACGATCGGCGACGGGCTTGTAGGGCAGATTCCCGCCCTTATTATCTCCACGGCGACGGGTATTATCATCACCCGTTCTTCAAGCGACGGCGACAACTTCGCCGAGGGTACGATCAACCAGATTATGGGCAATGCAAAGATCATGATGATCGTAGGGTTCATAATGCTTCTTTTTGCTCTCGTTCCAGGACTTCCGACGGCTTCTATGGGGCTTGTGGGGATTATCTTTGCGCTTCTTGGCTGGATGCTTTACAAATTCGAGCGAGGGGAACTCGATATCCTTAAAGTAGACAACATCTTAAGCCCCAAAGCAAAAGAGCAGCAGGAAAAAGAGAAAGCCGCTGCCGCAAAACCGGTCAAATCGCAGGCGGAGATACACAAAGAGGAGGAAGCTGCACTCGAAGATATCCTCAAAGTAGAGATGCTCGAGCTTACTCTAGGCTACCAGCTTATCCGTCTTGCCAACCGTGACAAAGGGGGCGATCTGCTCGAGCGTATCCGCTCCATGCGACGTAAGATCGCAAGCGATTTCGGCTTTTTGATGCCGCAGGTGCGTATTCGCGACAACCTCCACCTTAAACCGCAGCAGTACCAAATTCTCCTCAAAGGGATCGTTATCGGCGACGGCGAAATTATGCCCGATAAGTTTTTGGCGATGGACAGCGGTATGGCAACGGGCGATCTACGAGGCGAAAAGACGAAAGAGCCCGCTTTTGGGCTTGATGCGCTTTGGATCGCACCCGAACAAAAAGAGGATGCGATCATCAACGGCTATACCGTGGTCGATCCTGCGACCGTTATCTCTACCCACATGAGCGAACTCGTCAAACGCAATGCCGAAGATCTTCTCACCCGTCAAGAGGTTCAGGCGCTTATCAACAAGATCAAAAACGACTTCCCCGTTATTATCGACGATCTTCTCAAAGTCGCCAATATCGGGCTTGTACAGCGCGTACTCAAAGCTCTTTTACACGAGAAGATACCGCTTAAAGATATGCTCACTATTTTAGAGACCATCGCGGATGTCGCCGAGTTTACCAAAAACGTGACCATTATTACCGAACAGGTGCGCGCGCGCCTCTCCCGCATCATCACGCAGATGTATTCGGGAGACGACGGCGTGATCCGTCTTCTTACCTTCGATACCAAATCGGAGCAGCTGATGCTGGAGAAATCGCATGAACAAGACGGCGTGCGCAACCTTATGCTCAACGTCGGCGAGATCAACAAACTGATCCAAGCGACCAGCCAAAAAGCGGCGGACTTGCTCCAAAAAGGGGTTTCGCCCGTCGTCATTATCGTCGATCCTTCGCTCAGACGCGCCGTTGCGGAGATATTCGAGAGATTTTCTCTCGATGTCGTTACCCTCTCCCACGCCGAAATCGACTCGAATGCAAAATTTGAAGTTATGGGCTCCATAACGATAGATTAACCATTTTACCCAAAGGAAACAGATGCTAGACAGAACGCTCCACCACCTCTCACATACCGACCTTGACGGCTACAGCTGCCAACTCGTGATGCAATCTACCCCCTATAAAAAAGTCAATTACAATGCCAACTACGGTGCGGAAGTAAAACAAAAACTCGAACAGATTTTAGATGCAATCAAGCAAAGTGAAGATAAAGCCTATATCCTTGTCACCGACCTCAACCTCTCGGCGGAAGAATCGCGATGGATCAACGAAGAGGTGCAACTACGCAACCAAAACGGCGCAGATATAAAGCTCCAACTTCTCGATCACCACGGAAGCGGCGAAGAGAGCGCCAAAAAATACGCGTGGTATATGCTCGACACCGCAAGAAGCGCGACGAAAATCACCTACGATTTTGCCAAAGAGAACTTTGAACTAGACGCTCCCTCATGGCTTTGCGCGTTTGTCGACGTGGTCAATGCGGTCGATTTGTGGAAACAAGAGGAGAGGGAAAACTTCGAGTTCGGCAAGGTATGTATGCGCTTGGTGAGCGAAATGAGAGAGCTTAACAAGATTATGTTTCCCGCCGAAGACAATCTTTATAAACTCTCGCTTTTAAAAGAAGCGGCGCAATATATCCACATGCCAAGCGCTCCGATCGTGCTTGACGAGAAGATCCATCTGCTAAAAAAAGAGTTTTTCAAACGCGAAAACAACGATACGCTGGACAACTTGGCAACGAAATATATCGTCGATCTTTTGGGAGAGAAAAAAGGGGAGATGACTATCTACTACAAAGGGAATAAAGGGTTTTTAAGTTATGCGCTTGGCAATACGTCGATCATCGGCAACGGCTTTTTAACGGCACACCCCGAATACGATTTTATCGTAGACGTCAGCTACAAAGGGACACTCAGCCTGCGTGCAAACAATAAAGTAAGCGTCGCGCTCATAGCCAAAGAGTGGGTCAACGGCGGAGGACACCCAAACGCTTCGGGCGGACGTATTTTAGGGTTTAAAGAGCAATTTGTGTACGATAAAGTAAAACAGCAGATTGAAGCACTTTTGGCAGATAAAGAAGCAACGACCAAGGAGCTTGAAGCTAAAAAAGAGGCGTAATCCTTTTTTTACATGCCAAGAAGATTGCACCATGCCAAGAAAATGACGGCATGGAACGATTTAATGACCGTTATTGTAAAAATATCGGTCTATACCGTCTGCCATTCCCGAGGCTAGAGAGTTTTGGTATTTCTCTTTGACGAGGCGTTTTGCCTCTTTGGGGTTGCTCACAAAACCGATCTCCACCAAAACAGAAGGCATCAAAGCCCCTACCAAAACCCAAAACGGTCCCTCTCGTACACCTGCATCGCGCACGTCTTTGTAAAGTTTTCTACTCTCTTGGAGCATCCCCTGCTGCAGATCGATGGCAAGCTTGTTGGATGCGACGATATTATGGCTGTTTAGGGTATTTAAAAGGCTTTGTTTGCCGTAAAAATTCATATCGCTCAAGTCCGCCGAGTTCTCTTTTGCCGCTACGTTTTTGGCGCGCTCCGAACGAGACGGGGAGAGAAAATAGGTCTCGATCCCGTTTGCGCTATTGCCGTCTATGGCATTTACGTGGATCGAGATAAACAAGTCGGCATTTTTATCGTTCGCAAATTTGGTGCGGTGGCTAAGCTTGACGAACTTGTCGCTGTCACGCGTCATATACACTTTGTAACCGCGTGCTTTGAGAATTTTTTGAAGCTTTTGCGCCACCTGAAGTACGATCACCTTTTCGCGGTAATTTCTATACCCCACGGCTCCGGGGTCTTTGCCTCCGTGCCCTGCGTCGATCACGATCGTTTTATTTCTCTCAAACTGCTTTTTGGTATCTTTTTTTTCCGGAACGGGTGCCGCTTTTGGAATAGGCGGTTTACGGGAATCCAATTTATTTTGGATATAGATAACGAGTTCGTTTTTCTCTTTTTTAAAACGTACGGTTACTTTGTTGTCGTCTTCGATCACGAGGCGCAAGGTATTGGGATCAAACTGCGCCAGTTTAATCCTTGAGAGCCCCTCTTTTCGCAAATTTTGCGATTCGGTAAGCATCGAAGCGTGGATATCGAAAATATAGCGGTA
>JAQUCZ010000076.1 GCA_028685945.1 Sulfurimonadaceae bacterium
TTTTCCCCTTATCATAAAAATAATGAGAAATTGTAGGTTTAAGAAGTGTTATTGTGGTGGGATTTTAGTAGATAAGCGTTATTTATATCACATTTGTATTTTGTACCATATCCCGAATACGTTGTGCACCGTATCTTTGGGGATTTTTTTTCGCAAAGCTTTTACAAGCGATTTGAGTGCATCGAGTGTTCCTATCTGATCGTAGCCCCAAACGTAATCGAATATCTCATCGTAGGTAAACGTCCGATTCGCGCTTGAGAACAAAAGTGCCAGCAGTTTTTGCTCTTTTTTGGTCAGCGCAACGTTTTGGTCAAAATAAAATATCTCCTCCCTTTGTTTATCCCAGCGCCACCCTTTGGCAAACTCCACCCGAATCAAAGGTTTTGTTTCAAACTGCTTCATCTCCTCTATAGCCGAATTAAGCGCCTCTTGCAACGCTTTTCGGGCAATGGGTTTGGTAAGGTAGCATGTAAGTTTGAGCGCCGCCGCTTGGATAAGGAATGCGGTATCGGTATGGGCGGTAAGCATGATCGCCTTGGTGGCATGATCCTCTTTGCGCACCTCGCGCAAAAACTCCAACCCGCTCATTTTGGGCATATGGATATCGACGATCATAATATGGGGTTTTACCTTTTTATAGACGCTAAGCGCTTCTTCGCCGTCTTTGGCTTCGTACACCTCATCAAAAACCATTTGCAAATAGGTTACGTAGTTGGTACGCAACGCCTCCTCGTCCTCTACGAATAAAACACGGTAGGGATATTTCTCATCCATTGATTCTCCTCTTTGGCATGTAGATAGCAAACGAAGCGCCATCGTCCTTGTTGGTTGCAAACAGGTCGCCCCCCAGACCCTCTTGTATAAGCATCTTGGCAATGTAGAGCCCAAGCCCCGTTCCCTGCGATTTATGTTTGGTCGTGAAATAGGGCTCGAATATTTTTTCCATGTATTCCTGCGGGATCCCCCCTGCATTGTCCTCTATAAAAATCGCGTAGGTATCGTTCCCCTCTTTGACCGATATGCGCACCTCTCTCCCCGTTTCCCTGTGAAGCAGCAGGGCATCTTTGGCATTGTTGAGGATCGTCACGATCACCTGTTCAAACTCCCGCGAGAACCCGTAACATGCCATACCTTCGGGGATAGAGCGCTCGATGGTTATAAACGCATCTTCAAAAGAACCCTGCACGATCAAAATCGCCTGCGCCAACGACTCCTCTAAAAAAAACTCTTTTGCTTCCTTTTGGGGATGAAAAAAGTTTTTAAAATCGTCTATCGTTTTTGACATATACCCCGTTAGCGATTCTATTTCGCTGAGTCTTGCGTCGATGGTTGCATCGCGCTGATTACGGCTGAGGAGCAAAGCATCGACAAGCAATACCGAGGAGTTGATCTGCGCGAGCGGCTGCCTCCACTGGTGGGCGATATTCTCGATCATCTCCCCCATCTGCTCAAGCCTGTTGCGCTGTGCCAAAAGCGCTTGGTGTTTGGCGTTTTTCGCCACTTCGGCGCGCACCCTCTCTTGAAGCGAGTCGGTAAGAAGTTCAAGCTCTTTTTTTGCCTTTTGGAGCTGGTAGGTGTTGTAGCGCAGTGCCGTTTCGTCTTCACGCCTTTTCGTGATGTCGTAGCCGACGTGGATCACGCTGCCGTCGGGCATGTGGATATTCGCCCACATCGTCACGATCTTTTTGCCGCTTTTGGTTGCGGGGTGCCACTCTTTGAAGGTTTTGTCGTTTGTAGCCTCAAGCGCATCGAGAAACCTTTGCCTGTCGCTGATATCGGGGTAAAACAGCTCCAGCGGGTTTCTCATGTTTTGCAGCTCCTCCAGCGTCCATCCAAACACCTTTTCGCACTCTTTGTTCCATAAAACGACCCGACCCTCGGCATCAAACGAATCGAGCAGTACGGGTGCTATATCAAAGAGGGTGCGAAAAAGGGTTTCGCTCTCTCGCAGCTTTGCTTTAACGCGCTCTTTTTTTTCTATCTCCCTTTGCAGTTTGAGATTCCAATACAGCACAACCCCCAAAAGAACGACGAAGAAAAAGAACATCTGCACCATAAACTTGTAGTCGGGTACCGGTTTATAACTGATATTGCTCCATTTGTTTTTGATCTCTTCCCTTGTTTTAACGTCTATCGTATCGAGAGCTTTTTGCAGTATCTCATGCAAAATCGCCTCGTCGTTGCGCGAAGCGATCCCGAGAGAAATACCGTCTTGAAACTGCCCCGTAATTGCAACGTCGTCGATGCCGTTTTTATGCAGTTCGTGGTTAATGACGATGGAGTTGTCCAAAAATCCGAACACTTTGCCCTGTTGTACGTACGAAATCCCCTCTTGGATCGAATCAACCTCGACCAATTGAAGCCCTTTGTAGCGTTTTTGCAAAAGTTCTTTCAAAGAGTAGTTCTTGACCACCGCCAATGTTTTATGTTTGATACTCTCAAGATTGTCCACAAACGGCAACCCCGCTTTTGTCGCCAACACAATAGGAGTCTTTAAAAAAGGGGTTGTAAAATCAAGATACACCTCCCTTTGCGGGGTTTTCTCCGCAAAAGCCAAAATATCGCACTCCCTCGCACGCGCCTTTACAAGCGACTCGCTCCATGTCTGCGTCGGAATAAGACGAATAGGTACATTGATTTTTTGTGCGACAAGTTTGATCATATCGGCGCCGATCCCCGTGTACACCCCCTCTTCTATCTTCTCCAAGGGCATCCAGTTGGGATCGACGCACATGCGAAGCTCTTTTTTCGCCTCTAAATATCCTTGCTGTTCCAAACTCGGCGTAAAACTTTTTTCGCCGAATGTATAAAAAAAATCATCCAAACTCTTCAAAGGTTGGGGCAATATATCTTTAGACTGCACAAAACCGTCCCGTATCGCTTCCACTTTCATTCTATCGACACTCCCGATCTCATACACGTTGGGAAGCATCAAATACTCGATCTGGTTCGCTTCAAACAAAAGCGCCTCTTTGGTTTTGTTTTGGGGGTTGTACTTGCGTAAAATCAGTTCGGACAGCTCCTCTTTGTGTTCAAGGGCGTACTGCCATCCCCGTATCGAAGCGTTTCTAAAATCGGCAACCCTTTGGGGATGGTTGCGCAACTCCTCTTGGGTGGTAAAAAGGTTAAGATCGTAAAATTTGATCCCGTAAGCAGCAGGATCGAAAAGGTTGTATTCCACCCCTCTGCGATCAAGCTCGTAGATTTCGTTCGTGGTAAAAACGCTGATCGCATCGACCCTTTTCTCTATAAAATCTTCCAGTGAAAAACTACGCGGAACGTTATAGATATCCGCTTGGGTCAGCCCGAACTTCTCAAGCATCAGCACCAAAGAGTGGCGATGGGTGCTATCGAGCATCCCCATCACTTTTTTTCCTTTAAGATCTTTTGGGGTGCGTATCTCTTTTTGGGTGACCAGCACGAGCGGGGATTGTTTAAAAAAGTTTGCCACAAGCACGATAGGTTTGTCGTGAAGATAATCGATAATCAAAGAGGAGTAGGAAAGCCCGTAGCGTGCTCTTTTAGAGACCACCTCATCGACGATGTCCAAAGAGGTGTCAAACTCTTTAAACTCCACCTCAAGCCCCGCTTCTTCGTAAAAACCCATCTCTTTTGCCGCATAAAAACCTGCAAACTCAAACTGATGTTTCCACTGCAGTTGGAGGGTGATTTTTTCAAGCGGAACCGAGCTTGTCTGTGCGTACGAATAGGGCAGGAAAAAACAAAACAACAAGAAAAAAAAGCGCACTTCAACCCCCGATCAGCCCGTAAAGAAAGGGCTATTATAATAAAAAAAAGTGGAAGAGAAGTGAGATTTTACAAAGAACTAATCGGCAAGCCTCTTTTGGATCGCCACGAAATCCTCTAAATTTTCAAAAAACAGATCGATCAGCACGGGGTCGAACGATACGCCTCTCTCCTCGCGCAAAAGATCTAAAATATCCTCTAGCGGCCACGCTTTTTTATACACACGATCGTGTGCGAGTGCGTCAAACACGTCGGCTATGGAGGTTATGCGCCCCTCGATGGGGATAGCATCGCCCGCCAAGCCCCTTGGGTACCCTTTGCCGTTGTATTTTTCATGGTGGGTGTGCGCGATCACGGCGGAGGTTTTTAAGATGGGGCGTTCGGAGTGCCCCAGCATCTCATACCCTAATTGCGCATGGGTTTTCATGATCTCGAACTCTTCGGGGGTGAGTTTGCCCGGTTTATTGAGGATATGATCGGGGATGGCGACCTTGCCGATGTCGTGCATAGGAGAGGCTTGTTTAATCAGATAGGCATGTGCCTCATCAAGCCCGTAAAGCTTGGCTAAAAGATAGGAGTACTCCGCTACCCGCTTAACATGCAGCCCCGTCTCCCTAGAGCGGCTCTCCCCTATGGCACCCATAGTATAGACCACCTCTTTTTGGGTAAGCACGATCTCTTCGTTGAGTTTGTAGATTTCGCTGACGTCGTGCATCGCCTGTATCAACTCTACGATATTCCCCTCTTCATCATAAATAGGGTAAAAGTAGGTATCGACGATATATTTACCGCCGTCTTTGGCGATGTTTGTAAGTACCTTGCGGGTTTTGATCCCTTTTTTAAGCTGTTTGAGCACTTTTTCGCAATCGCCGTTTTCTACGTGTTTGTAATCGCGCAAAAAGCTGCAATCAACTCCGTAGAGGTCTTCGATGCTAAATCCGCTTAGGGCGCTGAAGTGTTTGTTGATATGGATGATTTTGTTGTCCAAATCGGTTTTTACCACCGCGGTGGTGTCGTTGATGGCGCTCTCGTATTGTTTGAGATAGTGCAAATCTTTACTTGCCAAATCGAGATTTTTTTTCAAGAACTCTTTGTAAGATTCAAGTTCGGTAACGTCGTTGCGTATCCCTATATACTCTTTGAGATTCCCATCTTTATCGTAAATGGGCGCAATTTCCGAGAGTACGTAGTAGGGGGTGGTGTCTTTGCGTCGGTTTTTTACAAGCCCTTTCCAAATTTTGCCCTGCGCTATCGTCTCCCACATCTCGCGAAACGCCTCCTTTGGCATGTCGCCGTGGCGCACGATATTGTGAGGTTTGCCGATAAGCTCCTCGCGCGAATAGCCGCTGATGGTACAAAAGTTCTCGTTTACCTCTTTGATGATCCCTTTGGTGTCGGTAATGGAGAAAATAGAAGCTTCGTTCACCGCGCTTTGAAACTGGCGCAGGTAGTGAATATTTGCATCAAGCTCCTCGCTTGTCGCGCGCACGAGTCGGGTCAGCGCTTTTAGAACGATCTGCTCTTTAGTTTGCGGGTTTGGCATGTGTTCAAGTGAAAATTCGGAACTCTTTTGTTTTTCCTCGTCAAGCGTCACATAGGTGGTCGTGATATTCAAAAGGGAGTTTGTGCAGCTTGGAGCATCGTGGTAAAACTCTCCGTAGGTTACAAACCCGCACAAAGGGGCGACGCGAGAGAGCGCGGCAAGTTCGAGGTCGAGGTATTTCCCAAGCATACTCCGCCGCGCGGCGCAGGTATAAACGTAGATCGCTTCGTGGGTCTTGGCATGCAGATCGCGTATCTGCTCTTTGGCATCTTCATACACCCGATGCACGTCCGCATACCCGAATAAAACACTCTCGGCACCCTCGAAACTCCCCGCATAGGTGATCGAGCCGTCATCGTTAACGCTCAAAGGCGCACGTGCTACCGACAACCCTTCGCGCTTAAAGATCAAAGGAAAAACCGTCGCATACTCCAAGATATTTGCCGCGATCTCCTCGCCGAGATATTTTTTGTATATCTCTTTAATCGGGATTCCCTCCAACTCGAAAAGGGTCGCACCGCTGCTTTTTGTGATATACATCTCTTTGCCGATCGTTTGCCAGTTGAGAAGGTGTTTTGTTTCTATGCGCAGGGTGGCAGAATCTATAACGGCGGCGGCGAACGTAGCCTTTGGTTGCCCAAAACAAAAGACGCTCGCGGCTCTAAACTCCATAGCATCGGCACCGTTGCCTCCGGCAAGGACGATGCGGGGATACTCACATGCCATAGCTTCCAAAAGAGGCGTTA
>JAQUCZ010000077.1 GCA_028685945.1 Sulfurimonadaceae bacterium
ACGGCGATATACTCTTTAGCGTTAAGTTCCAACGTCAAGATCAAAGAAACAAGAGTCTCGTTGGAAACTTCCAAGGTCTCTTTGTCTGCATTTACCCTTGCCAAGATGGCAAAAAGCGCCTCTTTCGTGAGATAGGTTTTGTATTTCTCTATTGCATACATCGGCGCCGTTTTCACAAAATCGACGTAAGCATAACGCGCAACTTCAACGTCGTATTTAGCGGGATGGCTCAGAATCTCCTCGCAGTTGAGTTCCCCTTTATCGTAGCGATTTTTATGGTTTTGGATCACCAAAGGGTTATTGTTTGCCAAAGCGTACTTTTTCAAATCCGCTACTTCCCCGTTTTTGACGGCTGCGATTGCCTTGAGTACGTTTGCGATTTTAGGATCGGAAATACTCGCCGTAAGCGTATCCGAGGGGATAAGTTGCGTATCGGCAACCAAAGAACCCAAAAGTTGGTATCTAAGTGTTTTGTATTTTGGATCGTTGCTTGTTTTACCCAAATAGGCATCAACCAAAGCATCGATCAGTTTTTCGTAATCTTTTTCATATTTACGTAGTTTCAAAGTTCCGATAAACGAATAGAAAAACATATGAAACGCACTTGCCAAAGCCAAAAATATCAAAGGTACCACGATCCACAAAGCGATACTGAGAGAGGGAAGTTCTATCCCTAAAAAACGTAATCCCATGCTCTCTTGCGTTACAAACGCATACACGTACCAACCGATAAAGAGTATAAATAAAAATGCGGTTAGAGCATATCGCTTTATGTACATATCAATCCTTTAATTTATTTTTTTCTACGATTTCTCTACAGTGAATGCAGTACATGGCATGCGGCTTCACTTTAAGTCTTTGAAACCCTATCGGGTCCTCACACATCTCACATATCCCGTATTCGCGCGTTGCGATTTTGCCGAGTGCGACTTTGATCTCTTTAAGCTCTTTCTCCTGCTGCGCAACGATAGCCGTTTCTATCATCGAATTGTTTGTCGCAGAAGCGTGATCCCCTTCATCGTTTAGCTCCAGCGAATTGATCTCTATCAACTCATTATTTACGTTAGAAATATTTTTTAGAATTTGTTCTTTACGACTCTCTAAAATCTCTTTGAAGTATTTTAACTCGCTCTCTTGCACGTACCTGTTCCTTACTTGTGATATGGATGATTATTTATCAGCGTAAATCCTCTATAAATCTGTTCAAGCAAAACGACTTTTGCTATCTTATGACTCATAGTCAATTTACTTAAACTTATAACAGCATCTCCCTTTTTTAGGAAGCTATCCTCGAAGCCGTAAGCCCCGCCGATAAAAAATTTAAGCGACATTCTATCATTTAAAAGCTTACTAAACTCAAAACTGTCGACTAATTTTCCCTCAGGGTGCAAAATTACATTAAAACCGCCATCGGTGTAAGGCTCTAAAACCTTGGTATACGCGAGCTTTGAAGCCTCAGGTGAAATAGTGTGTGATTTCGCTACATCTTTAGGAAAAAGTTCGATATCTTCCACCTTGGCAAAGCGCGAAATCATCTTTTGCAGCTCTTTATAAAGGGGATCGTAGGTGGAACGCTCTTTTTTTGCTATCGAAATAATCTCTATTTTCAAACCAACAACCCGCTTCCCATAACATGGTACGTTACATGCCTAAATCTATCCTCTTTGCGCACACCGCCGATTGCCGCGACGTAATGCTTGGCATGTGAGGCGATCGTATCGAGTTTTTCCCCTAAAACATCTTGAAGATCGCTTTTTGTAGAGGTGTTTCTAAAAGGTCCGAGACCGATGTAGTTCAAATCAAAATCGTTTGCTTCTTGCACCTCTTGAAGATTGTGGGTAGAGAGTCCCAAAATTTTGTCGCTGCCGATAACTTGTCGCAAAATTTTTACCGCTTTTGCTTTGTCGGCATCTATCTCCAAAAGATCCTCTTGCCCGATATGTACCCCGTCGCAAAACTCGACAAGTTCGTATTTATCGTTTACGAGCAAAAAACCTTCGTATATTTTTCTGATCGTAATGAGCTGCTGTTTGATAAAAGCGATATCGGAGTTTTTATCGCGGTACTGGAGAATCTCGGCTTTATTGGCAACCGCGAGAGCTACAAACTCTTCAAGAGAGATCCTCTTCTTTTGAAGCAGTTGCCAATCACACAAGGCATAAAGTCTCATTTTATGCGTTAAAAAATCTCAAAAGATCGGAAAGGGTATTTTTAAGCTGGTTACGGTTTACGACCATATCGATCGAGCCTTTTTCAAGCAAAAATTCGGCTCTTTGGAAGCCGTCGGGAAGATCGGAACCGATCGTTTGCTTGATAACGCGCTGCCCCGCAAAACCGATCAATGCGCCCGGCTCGGCAATAATAATATCGCCAAGCGTAGCAAAAGAAGCACTTACCCCGCCCATCGTAGGATCGGTTAAAACCGAGATGTAAGGAAGTTTGTGTTGCGAGAGTTTTGCCAGTGCCGCGGAGGTTTTGGACATCTGCATCAAAGAGAACGTACTCTCTTGCATCCTCGCACCACCCGAAGCACTGATGATGATAAGTCCCTGTTTTTTCTCGATCGCACGATTGACCGCACGCACGATTTTCTCACCCTCGACCGAGCCTAAAGACCCCCCCATAAACGAAAAATCGAAGATCACGAGCTGTGCGTCGATCCCGTTGATTTTACATTCGCCGCTGACCACCGAAGAGGTTCTTCCCGTTTTTTTCGCCCCCTCTTCTATCCTTTTTACGTACGAGATTTTATCTACGAATTTCAAAGGATCGATCGGTTTTAAGGCGTCGTCGTATTCTACGAACGTGTCTTTGTCTGCCAATAAAGAGATTCTCTCTTTGACGCCGATTCTTAAGTGAAACCCGCATTTAGGACAAACGTAATTTTGATTCTCTACCTCTTTGTAGTACATCAACGATTGGCATGACTGGCATTTAACCCAGTGAGCGGGAGCTTCGCTTTTTGTAGCTTGTTGTTTTGTCGTGGTCGTATTTCTGGAAAAAAGGTTCAAAAGATTCAAAAAACTATCCTTAAAGTTACAAAATAAGCGAAATTATACCAAATTAACCAAGATTTATAATTAAAAGAGTATGTCGATTGAGGAAAATATGCTTGGCATGTAGGGAAAACCCCCACATGCCATACGTTTAGCGAAGAAGAGATTTGATGATATTTTTTGCAGCTTCGCGACCGTCAAACGCCGCATTTACGACCAGATCGGCACCGCGGAAACAATCGCCGCCCGCGTAGATACCCGAGGTAGTCGTTTCGTTTGTAGCAGGGTTAAGAAGCACGCCGCCCCAGTTGTTGGTCTCGATCCCGTTTTCCGCCAAAAACGAAGGGGTCGCAGGGTCAAAACCGAGTGCCATAATTACGACATCGGCTTTAATACGCATCTCACTCCCTTTGATCTCTTCCATTTTTTGGCGTCCGCTCTCATCTTTGGCACCGAGAGCGGTTTTGATCACCTCTACCGACACCGCTTGTGCATTGTCGCCCAAGATGATCTCTTTGGGAGCGACGTTAAACATAAAGTCTACGCCCTCTTCCATAGCATTTTTATACTCTTTTTGGCTTCCCGGCATGTTGTATGCGTCACGGCGGTAAAGGCATGTAACGCTTCTGGCTCCTTCGCGTTTTGCGGTTCTTAGACAATCCATCGCCGTATCCCCGCCGCCGATCACCACGACGTTTAGGTCTTTAAAATCAAACTTTTTCTCGTAAGAGAGTTTGAAATTTTTACGCTGAATTGCAGTGAGATAATCCATCGCCGCATAGACGTTGGGTGCTTGCTCGCCCGAGATTCCCGCTTTTTTTGCTTTTGTGGCACCGATGCCGATAAAGATCGCATCGTGTGCATCGGCGATCTCTTCAAACGAGATATCTTTGCCCACTTCGCAATTAAGCACGAGATGCAAACCCGCTTCCTGAAGCAGTTTGACACGACGATCTACGATTTTTTTATCCAGCTTAAAGTTGGGGATTCCGTAGGTTAAAAGCCCCCCCGCTCTATCGGCTCTCTCGTACATCGTTACCGCTATCCCCGCACGCAATAAATAAGTCGCACACGAAAGCCCCGCAGGTCCGCTGCCGATCACCGCTACTTTTTTGTTGGTCGTGATCCCGCCGAATGCAGGTTTGAAACCTTGGCGGAACCCCTCTTCGGTGATGTGCGTCTCAATGGATCCGATCGTAATCGCACCGTGTCCGTCGTTAAGGGTACAATCCCCTTCGCAAAGGCGGTCATGCGGACATACGCGCCCCATAACCTCGGGAAACGGAGAGGGCTCGTTGGAGAGTTTGAAAGCAAACTCCAAATCTCTTTCGCTTACCGCTTTGAGCCACTGGGGAATATAATTATGAAGCGGACATTTATTCAAACAAAACGGATCGCCGCATTGGATACAGCGATCGCTTTGGCTTGCCGCGTCGTTTGCACTGAAAAGATCGTAAATCTCTCCGAAATCTCTTGTTCTCTCGACAACTAGACGTTTGGATGCTTCAATTCTTTCAATCGTTAAAAATTCTCTCATAATTAATCTCCGTTCTCAAGGTTAAGTGGCAATTTCGTTAAGTTTTTCGGACGGATCAGCCAGAAACTTCTTACCTCCACCCTAAAGTTCTCAAGCAACTCTTTTGCTTTTTTGCTTTGTGTCTCTACAAGGTAATCTTTTAACAAACGTTTAAGCAGATGGCGTGCATCGGCACCCTCGTCGGTATCGATGCGTACCGCTTCGACAAGCTCGCGGTTAACGTTTTCTACAAAGCTGTGATCGGCATCGTACACGAATGCAACGCCGCCCGTCATACCTGCACCGAAGTTGATCCCCGTGCGTCCTAAGATCACGACGATACCACCCGTCATATATTCACAAGCATTGTCTCCCGTACCTTCAACGACTGCCAAAGCGCCCGAATTACGCACGGCAAAACGCTCCCCTACGCTTCCTGCAATGTAGAGTTTTCCACCCGTTGCACCGTAGAGACAGGTGTTTCCGCCCGCTCCGAACGCTTCCCCTTCGTTTTTAGAAGTAATGATGATTTTTCCGCCGTGCATCCCTTTTCCGATGTAGTCGTTTGCCACACCCTCTAGGTAGATAGAAACACCGTGGATCAAGAAGCCTCCGAGTGCCTGCCCTGCGATCCCTTTAAGGTTGATCTTGATCGTATCGGTTTTAAGACCGCTGTCGCCGTAATACTGTGCGATCTCCCCGCTTAAGAGCGCACCGAAACTTCTGTTGATGTTGGTGATCTCTCTATGGATGCGGATCGGCTGGCTAGGGTTTTTAATCGCGCTCATCGCCTCTTTTAACACATCTTTTTCAAACTCGTTCGCATCGAAAGGAACATTCGATTTTTGCTGTTTCGTATTAACGCCCTCTTCTTGGTGCAACACGGCAGAGAAATCGAATTTTTTTGCAAACGGATCGTTGACGACTTGAAGCAAATCGACGCGTCCGATCATCTCGTCCATCGTTTTATATCCCAAAGTCGCCATAATAGCACGCACGTCTTCGGCTAAAAGGGTAAAGAAGTTCATCACTTGATTCACTTGCCCTTTAAAGAAATCTTTGCGGAGTTTTTCGTTTTGCGTCGCTATCCCCACCGAACATTTGTTGACGTGGCAGATACGGAGCATTTTACATCCGATGATCGCCAAAACACCCGTACCGAATGCAAACGACTCTGCACCCAAAAGTGCCGCTTTAACGACATCCAGACCCGTTTTGAGTCCTCCGTCGGTTTGTAGCTCTACTAGCCCTCTGAGGTTGTTCGCTTTAAGCGCGTTATGTGCTTCGCTAAGTCCGAGTTCCCAAGGGTTCCCCGCGAACTTGATAGAGGTAAGCGGTGCCGCTCCCGTTCCGCCGTCTCCTCCCGATATGATAATCTTGTCGGCATACGCTTTTGCGACACCCGCCGCAATCGTACCCACTCCCAAAGCCGAAACAAGTTTCACCGAAACCGTGGCATGTGGATTGACCTGTTTCATATCGAAAATAAGCTGTGCCAAAT
>JAQUCZ010000078.1 GCA_028685945.1 Sulfurimonadaceae bacterium
TGTAACCCAAATAGCCGTTATAGGCAACGTAACATGCCAAGAGAATCGAGCCCTCGACACGGTTAATACGCCCCTCGCGCCCTTTGAAACCGTACGCCATAAGAAAAAGCGCCAACGTAAGCATGAGCATTACGAGCCAGTCACGCACAAGCACATCCGCTCCTACGCTTGCAACGGGGTGGATCACCGTCGCTATCCCGATCACCGCCAAGATATTGAACATATTCGAGCCCACCACATTGCCGATAGCGATGTCGTGCTCCCCTTTTTTGGCAGCCATCACCGAAGCAGCCAGTTCGGGAAGCGAGGTTCCGAGTGCCACGATGGTAAGCCCTATAATAAGGTCGCTCACGCCGAATTCATGCGCAATACCCACCGCGCCGTAGACCAAAATGCGTGAACTCACGACAAGCAGCACAAGCCCCGCGATCAGCCACAAAACTCCCGCTTTAAGGCTCATGGCATGGGAAAGTTCCTCGTCTATTTCACTCTCGAGCGCATCCCCTTTGCCTTTGATGGCAGAGTAAACCGACCAGCCTATTAAGCTAAAAAATCCTAGAAGGAGCAACAAACCCTCTAAGAGCGTCAAAGAACCGTCGTACAAAAACACGCCCGAGAGAAGTACGATGGCAATAAGCAGAGGCAGCTCTTTGCGAACAATCTTCGAATGCACCGCAATAGGTGCCACAAGTGCCGTAACCCCTAAAATAAGAGCAATGTTAACGATGTTTGAGCCGATTCCGTTTCCAAGCGCCAAAGCGGGGTTGCCGTCCATCGCCGCCATAGCCGAAACCACCATCTCGGGCGCACTCGTACCGAATCCCACGATCAAAATACCGATAAGCAAGCTTGGCATGCCAAGGTGCTTAGCCGTAGCCGCAGCTCCGTCTACAAACTTATCTGCACTCCATACAAGAAGCGCAAAACCTACTAAAATAGCGAGTGAAAAAAGAACCATTGTCTAAAACCTTACCTAAAAAAAGTTCGCAATTGTAGCGCATTTTAGGTTTAATTACTGACGAGCCTGTTGCGTCCGCGCGCTTTTGCTTCATAAAGAAGTTCGTCCGCTTCTTTATAGATCGTATCGTCGTCTTTGATCTCTTTTGCATAGTGCGAAACCAGACCGATCGAAACGCTCAAATATCTTCCCGCTTCGCTTGTATCGTGAGTAATTTTAAGATCCTCTATCTTATTTTTTATTGCATAGGCAAACTCGATCGCTTCTTGTTTGTCTTTGGGTTTAAACACCACCCCAAACTCCTCGCCGCCGAGTCTAAAGCAGTAGTCATCCGCGCGTCGCAACGACGTTTTGATCGCTTTTGCCACCTCTTTGAGAGCATTGTCCCCTTTTTGATGCCCGTAGGTGTCGTTGTACTGTTTAAAGTAATCGACGTCTATAATCAAAAACGAAAGAAGCTCGTTTTTACGTTTGGAGAGGGCTATCATTTGTGCGAAAATATCGTTGAAATGGCGTCTGTTGTATATCTCGGTGAGTCCGTCGGTGATCGAGAGCTCTTCGAGCATCTTTTTCTCGGTGATGTCTCTGCCTATGGAGGTGTAGCCTATCTTATTTTTGGCTTCATCGAAGATCGGGTAGATAGTGGTATCGATCCAGTAGTACCCGCCCTCTTTTTTAAGGTTTTTAATCTCGCCCCGCCACACCCTGTCGTTTAGCAGTTCGTTCCACATATTTTTATAAAAATTTTTATCCAAATCGGGGTGTTTCATCATATCGTGGGTATGCCCGAGAAGCTCCGACTTTTCATACCCCGATATTTTGCAAAAGGCATGGGAAATATGGGTGATTTTGCCGTTGAGATCGGTGGTGGAGGTGATAATATTTTGATCGATAAGATGGATATAATCTTTGATTTTTTTGCTTGCTTTTTTAGAGGCGGTTATATCTTCGATGATAAAGTTGTACCCGTCGATATTTTTATCGTCGTACGAGAGTGCCGTTACATTGATCCGCACGTAATACTCTTGGTTGTTTTTATCGAAAAAGCGCCATTCATCGCTGTTTTCAAGATGCTGGCGCGTTTTTTCGACGCAAACGTTAAAATCGGGATTGAGATGTTTTTTAAAGAGTTTGAAAAACTCCTCGGCTCTGCGGGCAAGGTCTTCTCTGTGGTAAAAGAGCGTAATATTGCGCACCCCCACCACCTCCTCGGCACTGTAGCCCAAAAATTTTTGCGCCTGCTTGTTAAACATCGTAATCGTCCCCTCGGTGTCGGTCGCTATGATGGCATGTGCGGAGTAATCGAGGATCGATTGCAAAAACTTTTGGTTGGCATGGAGCTCGTCGTTTGTCTTATCTAAAATGGTGATAAATTTTTTAAAACCTATGTTGATAACGACCAAAAGAACGACCAACAGCGAAACAAGAAACACGAAAATCTTCCACATCATCGCTTTGTACTCGCCGATACTCTCGGTTATATCGTTGAAAAACACCACTTTCGCCGTAGTTGTACCCTCAAAATCGTGCAAATCAAACGCATAAAGCACATAAATGCGTCCATCTACCTCTTTATGTTCTTGGGAGTAAAAATCGTACTCTTGAAGAATCGTTTTTAAAAGAGCGTCGTCCTCAAAATTATCAAAAATCAAGGAGTATTCGCCGATAGCAACACTCTCTTTTGGGGTATGAAAACGGTTGTTGCGCAAAAATAAAGCACCGCTCAAACCATTGTAGTAGCGCATATCTTCCAAAATCTGCTCGGGCATCGAACCAAACTCCAACGCACCGATATAGTGCTCGTTACGGTACACGGGCAAGATCACGCGGTACAAAAACCCGAAATACCCCGACTCAAACCCGTCGATAGGCTTTTTCTCTTCGTGAATTTTTGCAATCATCGGACGGATTGCAGCCGCATTGTCACCGAATCTCTTAGGGTCGTGCATCCGTAGAAACGACTCGCCGCTCGGGAGAGAAAAATGCATCACTTTTAAAAATTTGTTTTCGTTGGCAAGGGTGTTCCAGCGCCCCTGCGTTAGGTTGTAAAGCTTTTTGCGATCCAGCGCAAAAAGTGCATCTTTGACCCCCACCGAACTGATATTGGCACGCACCCTGTTTTGATAAAATTCCTGATGTTTTTTAAGCATCTTCGAGTAAGAATCTCGGAAGTTCGTAAGGTTGGTTTGTTCAAGTTCGCGGAGCTTTTTTTGCTGTTCGAGGTAAATAAATCCGAACAACAACGACGCAAAAATAAATAAAACTATCGAAACAAAAAAAAGCGTCTTGTTTTTCGTACTCATATTTTCAAACATCCAAACCCCTTATAATGTTTAATTATAGTACAGAAACTTTTAAAACTCACATTTTTTTGTAAAAAAACCTCAAAAAAGCAAAAACGACCACCCCTAATGCGACCTCCTTAAACGACTCGTCGTAAAAAAGGAGAAAAAATCCCAAAAACAACAGCATAAACGATAAAGCAAGCGAGTGCATCGAGGCAAAAAAATCGCGCTTTAGCCACTCTAATTGGTCGGTTGAAAGCTCCACGCGCAACTCGTCGCTGCTTATTTTTCGCAGTGCCGATTTAAAATCTTTGGCGATAAAAGGAAACTCTTTTACTTCCGCTACAAGCGTCTCAAAAATCCCCTCTTTGGCACCCAGCGCCTTTGGCATGTTCTCCTGCAAAATGGGCAAAATATCTTTGATACCGTTAAAATTTTCTATATAGGTGGTTCCAAGCCCTTCGATAATGGCGCTCACCCGCAATATATAGATCGCATCGCTTGGGAGTTTAAAAGGGAGATTTCGGGTCGATTCAAGCACCTCAAATGCCAACTGCTGCATCGATTCGGAGGTGAGATTTTCGTTTGAAAATATCTCAAACATCTTGGAGGTAAACTCCGCCAATTCGCTCACGGGTGCTTCGTAGGCTATGGTACCGAGTTTTTTCGATGCGGCGATATAGCGCTCGTAATCCTGCTCGTTCGCCGCTTTGATAAGCTCGATAATCGCGATCCTTGTGGTATTGGGAACCGTTTTTACCATCCCAAAATCAAGCAAAATCAGCTCCCCCTCTTTGCTCACCAAAAGATTTCCCGGATGGGGATCGGCGTGAAAATACCCTTTTAAAAGCATCTGTTCGATATAAAAATTGACAAGTTTTGCAATGATGGAGCGAAAATCTATGTCGTGTTTGAAGATGTTTTCTTTATCGTCAAACCGAAACCCCTCTTCAAAATCCATCACCAGCGCATCGTCGCTGCACAATTTTGGGTGTGGACGAGGAAAGCGAATACCGCTTGAAGCGTATACCAAAGAGAATTTTTGGAGGTTTTTAAGCTCTTGCTTGAGGCTTACCTCTTCCAAAATCATCTTGGAAAACTCTTTTACAACCGCTTCGATGGAGTTTTTCGTGGCATGTGAGAAAAGGGGGCGAAAAAGGGAGTTAAAAAAACCGATGATGGCAATGTCGGCGCGCACCTGTTTCTCGATCCCCAAACGGCGCAATTTCACCGCCACCTTTTGCCCCTCTTGGGTAAAAGCAACATGCACCTGCCCTATCGACGCCGAAGCGATGGGTTGGGGCTCGAAGCTGCGAAAGCTCTCGGCATGAAACGTGCGTGCGAACACCTCTTGAAAATCGGCTTGTTTCATAGGAGGAAGGCGGTCGTGAAGCTCTTTTAATTCCTCAAGATACTCTTTGTCGAAAAAATCGGCCCTCGTTGCCAAGACCTGTGCTAGCTTGATAAAACTCGCCCCCAAAAGCACGATCGTCTCTTGAAGTTTTTTCGGCGCCAAAGGGGTAAACCCCAAAAAGCTTTTTCTTTTTTTTATCACCAAATAGATGGTAAGCAAAAAAGTAAAAACCGCATAAATCCGACGCGGCGCGAAGTAGCGCAAGTGTGCAAAAGGTTTTATTTGTACTCCTCTTTGAGTTTTGCCAAATCCTCTTTGGTGGCAAGCCCTAGCTCCTCGATCACCTCTTTGAGGGCGGATTTTAGCTCCTCTTTGAGACGTTTCTCCTCATCTTTGCCCTTTTGTTCGATAGACTCCAAAAAGCTTTTTGCATCGGAAGTTTTGATTTTCCCCTCCTCTTGGAGCTTTTGCATCTCTTTCTCTACTTTCTCTTTCATAAGTGCCGCGGCACCGATCCCCGTGTAAAGCAAGTTGTGTAACATTTTTTTCTCCTTAATGGTTGTCTACATGCCAAATATTTGTATACTCCGCATCGCTGAGCCGTACAAGCTCCAACTCTTCTAAAAACTTGTACAAATTATGCCATCTTTTTCCCTCAGGCTTGATCGACGTGTCAAAACGGGTCAAAGTATCTTCGATAATGCGATCCATAAGTTCGCTCGGTGCGGTTTTTGTATAATCGTAATAGATTGTACGCGCTTCGAGCGTGTGGCTTTGCAGATACGCGACCATCTCGTTGGTGATCTGTAAAAATTTGCATATAGCTTCCCCTTTTGCGTCCAAGACAGCTTGGGAACTCATCAGCTCCAACGCAGAAAAATTGGGGTAAGGCGATTCAAGCTGATCGATAAAAAGGTTCTCAAACCCCATAAGTTTCGCTTCGATCCCCTCGAAGTTGTAAAAACAAAGCCATGCCCCATCAAGTGTGGAATCTTCGAGCATATTATTAAGATGCCAAAAATCTTTTTGCACAAACTCCACGTTTTCGCGCTTCATCTCAAAACCGTTTTTTTCTCCGTAACGTCTGAGTATCTCAAACCCTATTTTGTCGGTCACATCGTTTGCCGCTGGGGTCGTTATGCGTATTTTCTCGCCGTTTTTGAGTTTTGGCACGCTTGAAGCGCGCACCATCACCCCGCCGCGCGTCTCAAAAAAACACCCAAGCGATTTTATACCCTCAAAATAGTGTTCAAAGAGATGCAAAGGTTCATTGACATGGATGTCGATCGTGCCGTTTTTAAGCGCTTCAAACCCGTCGTAGTGCTCTTTTGGCTCGATGAGCGCTACCTCTAAACCCGCTTTTTTATACTTTTCTAAAACAATCCCCGCCATAAAAGGGAGATGA
>JAQUCZ010000079.1 GCA_028685945.1 Sulfurimonadaceae bacterium
TATGTTTGTCGAGGTACTCGGTGATGAGAATCGGTTTTGGAAGCTGCTCCTCTCTTTGTGCACGCTCTTCGTAGCGCACCTCTTTTTGGAGCACCTTAGAACAGGTGGCGATACACTCGTTGCAGATATGGGTGTGCTCCAAGGAGAACATTTTTTTCACTTCGCTTTGTTTGCGTCCGCAAAAGGAGCATGTTTTTTCTTCACTCATAAAATAGCCTTTTTAAGATGTAAACGCTTCGCAAAACGCTTCTAGCGACATAGGAACCACTTCAAGATTGTGCTTTTCGATAAACTTTGCCTCTTTTTTCCCAAGGGGTTTATCGCTGATAACGTAGCCGCCTTCCAAATCAAGGGTGAGTTCGTTGGCGACCATTCTGTCGGTATCGCGATCAAACGAGGTACCTAAAAAGAGGTATTTTTTAGCTTTTCGCAAGCTTTTTAAAACGCTCGGAACCGCAAAGCCTCCCATCGCTTCGGTGAGCCAATCGACGTAATCGGCATCGCTTATCACAAAACTAGGGCTCGGAAGGGGCGAGCCCATCGGCTTAAACAAAATCTTCTTGGCATGTTCGAGCGCTTCATCTTCTACGAGAAAATACTTTTTGTTCTCTACGTCCCACTCGTACACTTCGTAACGGTTTTTCTCCGCGCTCAAACGCGCTTTTCCTACCACGAGCGTATGCTCTTCAAACGCCAAAAGCTCTTGGATTTTCGTATCTCTGTTGGTGTCGATGATATAGCACGGTTCCATCGAGACGATACTTTTTTGCAAAGGGGTCGGCATAAAATCTTTTGTATAGATGTGGTTGATAAGTTGGGTGATGTAGTCCATGCCTCGGCGCTGTTCGAGGTGCATTGCCGCACGGGAATACTCAAACATCAGCCTTTGGCTCATCGCCCGCCCGCCGTTCATGGTTAAAATAAACGAGTCGCTGTCGTGGGGCATCGCTTCCCCCTCTTTGGTTTTCGTATCGTAGAAAATCCCTAGCCCGAAGTAGGGGACGGTGGTTTGGTTGCGTAGCTCTTTTTTAATCGTTTGGATCGTCTCTTGCATGTTGTTCCTTTAGGATAGATTGCGGATATGGGATATTTTTTTTGCCAGATTGGCACCGATAAGAAAGTTTTTGATCGCCATCTCCGCCGTTTTGATAATAGAAGGGATCTTAAAAACCTCTACGCCGCCGTTTTTGAGCGTATGGCATGTGTTTTTGCAAAAATTGTCCGCCAAGAGGTAGCGACACCCGCCGATCACCTCCAAAAGAGAGTAGTGTTCGCAAATATGGTTAAAACAGTTTTGTGCCTTCTCGTCGCAGTCGCAAACGATTTGATCCTCCAAAAAGTTTTGGCGGAGTATGGCATGCATAGGGTTCGTCATGATCGCATCAAGGCGAACGAGCACCTCTTTGGGGGTCGTCTCTATAAGATAGATACCGAATTTCGGTGCGGTAAAGGGGTTTTGTTTGTATAAAACAAGTTGCGCATCAAGCGGCAATGCTATCTTCATAATCTCCCCTTTTTATAACGGTGTTTGCATAAATCGTTCTTACATGCCAAAGATACGAACAAACTCTTTTACGTACAAAATTGTCGTAGTTTTTCCACGCTTGCTTAGAACGCCTCTTGCATAGAGAGGGCAACTGATTTTAGGAGGCGACGATGAGCTGCTGTTCGACCAATCCCGCCGAGGCGTTTATGCCTCAAGATATTCAAGAAAAAATCCATAACCACCCTTGCTACAGCGAGGGGGCGCACCACCATTATGCGCGTATCCACGTGGCGGTGGCACCTGCGTGTAATATCCAGTGTAACTACTGCAACCGCAAATACGACTGCTCCAACGAGAGCCGCCCCGGAGTCACGAGCGAGAGACTCAGTCCCGAAGAAGCGGCAAAAAAAGTGCTTTACGTCGGGGGCGAGGTGCAGCGCTTGAGCGTACTGGGGATCGCAGGACCGGGAGATGCGCTTGCCAATCCTAAAAAAACCTTCGAGACCTTTAGACTCGTGCGGGAAAAAGCAAGCGATTTAAAGCTCTGCCTTTCCACCAACGGGCTTGAGCTTGCAAGCTACGTCGACGAGCTTGTCAAATACGACATAGACCACGTTACCGTAACCATCAACACCGTCGATGCAAGCGGTGAAATCGGTGCAAAAATCTACCCGTGGATCTTTTATAACAACAAACGCTACTACGGCAAAGAGGCGGCGCAGATTCTTTTAGAGCGCCAAATTGAGGGGATGCAAAAATGTGTCGCAAACGGGATTCTCATCAAAGCAAACTCGGTGCTTATTCCCGGTATCAACGATAAACATTTGGTAGAGGTATCGAAAAAACTCAAAGAGATCGGGGTGTTTTTGCACAACATCATGCCGATCATCTCCGAACCCGAACACGGAACCGCGTTTGGGCTTGCAGGGGTAAAAAGTGCGACCGATCAAGAACAGATGGAGGTACAAGAAGCATGCGGCATGGATATGAAACTGATGCAGCACTGCCGCCAATGCCGCGCCGATGCGGTGGGGCTTATAGGGGAAGATCGCGGGCAGGAGTTTACCAAAGAGGTGTTTAGCTCTATGAGTTTCGATGCTTTAGAGAGCCACTACAACGTCCAAGCGCGCCAAGAAGCGCAGGCGAAGATCGAAGAGTTTCGCTTTTTCCTTGATCGTGCCAACGAGCGCGTGCGCAAAGAAAAAGCAGAACTCAGCTCAAGCGGCGAGACGATTTTGGTTGCGGTAACCACGGCAGGCGAGGGGATGATAAACCAACATTTCGGTTCGGTCAGGGAGTTTTTGATCTATGAAGCGGGTGATAGGGGGGTGCGGTTTATCCACCACCGCAAGCTTGATTACGAATACTGCGCGGGACCCGACGGCACCAACCCGATGGAGCCGATTTTACAAAAACTCAAAGACGTCAAACTGATTTTGACCGCAAAAATAGGGGGCTGCCCTCAAAACGATTTGACGGCGGCGGGGATCGTCGCCGATCAGAGCTATGCGTATGAGCCTATAGAGATTTCGGTGCTCAAAGCGACGCGCAAGTATTTTAACCTTGCAGAGGAAGCCGAGGTGAATTGAATCTTTGCGAGTGTTTTTACTAGATCCTGAATCGAGTTTGGGATGACTGAACTTTTGTCATTCCGTGCGCGACACGGAATCTAGTTCAAGATGTCGCAACAATGGACAAATAGGCTCTTTTGGTAGCACATCCCATTTACGTATGGCAATGAAAAGAGGGATGTGCGACCAAAAAAGCCTTTGGCATGTGAAAAAAAGGTGAACCTATGGTACGAATCAACGATACGACGCTTCGAGACGGGGAACAAGCCCCCTACGTGGCATTTAATACCAAAGAAAAAATCGCTATCGCCCAAGCGCTCGTGGCATGCGGCGCGGATGAGCTTGAGATAGGCATCGCGGCGATGGGCAAACAAGAACAAGAGGATATCAAAGAGCTTGTAGCACTCAATCTCGGCGTACCTATGATGACGTGGAACCGCGCAAAAATGAGCGATCTGGAGGGCTCCTTGGCATGCGGGGTACAAAGCGTCGATATCTCGATCCCCGTTTCGGACATTCTTATCGACGTGAAATTCGGCGGGGATAAAACGCGGATGCTCAAAGAGCTTGAAAACGTCGTACGTAGCGCAAAAGCGGAGGGGCTTTTCGTGTGTATCGGCGGGGAGGACAGCTCCCGCGCTTCGCACGAATTTTTACTCGAGGTGATGCAACTTGGGCATTCCCTCGGAGCCGATAGGTTTCGCTACTGCGATACGGTGGGGATCTTAACCCCCACGCAAACCTACGAGAGGGTCAAAAAGCTTGGCATGTGCGCTCTTTTGCCTATCGAGATGCACACCCATAACGATTTCGGGCTTGCCAACGCCAACGCCCTTAGCGGCATAGACGCTGGAGCCGTGAGCGTCAACACCACCGTGATGGGGCTAGGGGAGCGCGCAGGAAATGCGTCGTTTGAGCAGATTGCGATGGCGCTTAAACACCTTTACGGGCAAAACCGTCACGTCGATCCTCTTGGGATGCGCTCTCTTGCCGATTTGGTCGCAGAAGCGGCGGGGATGAGTATCGCTCCCAATGCCCCGATCGTGGGGGAGAGAATCTTTGCCCACGAGAGCGGTATCCATGCCGATGGGATGATGAAAGACTCCCATACCTACGAGCCGTTTGATGCCGATGAAGTGGGTGCAAAACGGGAGTTTCCTTTGGGCAAACATCTGGGGAGCGGAACCGTTATGTACCACCTAAAAGCACTCGGTATCCACGCCGAGAAAAAAACTTTAGGGGTGCTTTTGCCTACGATACGAGAGATCGTTACAAAACGTAAACGTGTTTTGAACGATGCGGAACTCGTGGCGCTTTACAGGGAGTTTTTATGAAGCTCTACTGGCTTAAATTCGGCGACGTGGCACGGTTGGTGGAGATTGCGCAGAGCCTTTCGTGTTTGGCGGACGGCTACCATATGAAACTGCTGCTGATGCATGCGCCCCATCTCTGCTACGGAGCGTACGAGAACGGTACGCTCGTCGGGGCAATCTTAGGGGTAGAGTACCAAAACTCGGCGACGATAAAATACTGCATTGTCAAAAAAGAGTACCAAAATCAGGGGATCGGCAAGAGATTGTTGGAGACGTTTTTTGGGATGGTAGAGGCAACAAAGTCGCTGAGTATCCACGTGCAAAAAGAGTTCGTGCCGCTTTTGGAGCGCTACGGATTTGTAAACGTAATGGAGGTGGGGCGCTTTGTCAATGTGGGCAAAGTGCCGCCGTTTCACTTTACCAACGCACATGCCAAGGAGTTAGAGAGCCATAATTTTGAAGCGGTGGTAAAAAAGCTCGATTTTGAAACGTTCGGGGAGGATAGAAGCGAATTTTTGTTTGACGAGATGGATCGCAACTCCTCTCTAAAATTTGCCCTTAAAGAGGGGTTTCAGCACTCAAGCGTCATCAACGCCAAAGAGGTCTATTTGGGACCGTGGCAGGCACACGAGAAGGAAGATGCCCACAAAATGATGCGCGGGGTGCTCTATTTTAGAGGACTCAAAAAAGTGTTTGCCGACATCCCCCTTGGGATGCCGCACGTCGTAGAGTTGTATAAAGAGTACAATTTTGAGGAGAAAGCCCGTTTTTACCATATGCACAAAGGCAAATGCAGCGTGAAGTTCGAGAACATCTACGCGTTTTCCCTTTAAGCATCCCCGTGGATCATCTTTGAAACGATAGGCTCTTTTGTTTTGACCTCGTGCATCAAAACACCCCCTAGGTGTAAAACGATCGTGCCTATGAGCGGGAACATGAGAAACTCATGGCTCTCTTTGACCCACCCTATACTTGCTTTTTCGAATCCTAGTGTTTCGTGAAAATACAAAATCGCGCCGCTGAGGGCTAGAAGCGCTATACAAAGGCATAAAAGAACATGTACCCCTTTTTTGAGTTTCTCCTCTTTGGGAGCTTCTAAAAACTGTATAACGGGGTGTTTTGCCTCTTTGGTAAAAAGCAAAACAAGGCGCAGAAGAATAGAGATGCCCAAGATAGCGGCGAAGATGTAGTGCCACTCCCACATCGGTGCGCGGATCGCTTTTGCGATGGTTTTAGCGCTCTCTAGCGTGATCTCTACGTCGAGTGCGGCGAGCTTTTCTTGGATGATGAGGGCGTTTGTTTTGTAACTTAAAAAGGTTTTGCGAAGCAAGACGGTGCATAGCAGTCCGATAACCGAAAATGCCATCGTCCAGTGCCAGATGCGATAAAGCGGCGTGAATTGATTTTTCATATGGGAACTCCTTGTGTTTATTGAAGGTGTGTTAGATCCTGAATCAAGTTCAGGATGACCGTATTGTCGTCATTGCGAACTTGATTCGTAATCTAAATAATAACGTAATGGATGCAAAAATCAAACACGCAACATCTTTTTTTTAACGCGGTGCCAAAATATTTTTTGTTTGATAGAGAACTCTTTCAAAAATTTCACGTTATGCTCCTTGTATCTT
>JAQUCZ010000080.1 GCA_028685945.1 Sulfurimonadaceae bacterium
ATCGACCACACAACAGATGAAACTCCTCATGCATTTGCGGGTGATAGCAAGCTTTACGGAGCAGATTTCGTAGTATTGCACTCGTTTGATTCCTACAGTTCCCTCAAATGGCAAACAGAGTGGCTCAGCCGCGACATGGACGGAAAACAATACAATCTTGACAGTGCGGGCGTCGTCGTTTCCTCTCCCGATATGACAAAAGAGCAAAGCGGTCTTTATTCACAGCTTATCTACACCCACGACAAAAGCTGGAAAGCGGGGGTACGCTACGATACTATCTACAAAAACGACGTTACGGCAGGCGGCGTGAACAGAAATCTCACGGATGACTTCAATAAATACTCCGTGATGGTGGAGTACCACACAAGCGAATTTGCACGTTTTCGGTTACAGTACAATCGTAATGAGGCACTTTATAATGAAGATGATCGCAAACAGAAAATCGACACGATCATGCTTCAGGCGAACATAGCTATCGGGGCGCACGCGGCACACTCGTTTTAATGTAACATCAATATTACAACTTCACGGCATCTACATGCCATGAAAATACAAGTGAGGCTAAAGCCTCACTTCCGTAAAATACGAATAATTGCACAAGGCTTTGTCATGAAAAAATATCTCTTCCTCTTTTTGTTTCCCCTCTCCCTCCTCGCCCACCTCAATATCGCGGTGAGCTACCCCTACATCGGGGCTTTGACAAAGGCCATCGGGGGCGATCATATAGAGACGGTCGTACTTGCAAAAGGGAATTGGGATCCCCACTTTATCGTGCCGCGCCCCTCGCTTATAGCCAAAGTGCGCAACGCCGACGCGCTCATTATGAATGGCGGGCAGCTTGAGATCGGGTGGCTTCCCCCGCTGCTTAATCGTGCGGGCAACCCAAAGAGCATGCCAAACGCCCCAACGTTTTTAAACCTCTCCCACCACGTAGAACTTATCAATAAACCAAGCAGCGTCGATAGAAAAGAAGGGGATATCCATCCCGACGGCAATCCCCATTTTCATCTTGACCCACAAAACATTCTTGTGCTTGCAAATGTCATCAAAAAATTTCTTATCTCGATCGATGGCGAACATAAGGCAGTGTATGAGAAAAATTACGCCGATTTCCTTGGCATGTGGCAGAAAAAGCTTGGCATGTGGCAAGAGAAGATGGCAAACAAAAAGGGGCTCAAAGTGATCCAGTTTCACGATAATCTAGCCTACTTCAACAAAGCTTACGGATTAAAAAACATCGGCACCATCGAGCCGCTTCCGGGAATACCCCCCTCCTCCAAACACACTATGGCAATTATCGAGCTTATTAAAAAAGAGAACCCCTGCTGCATTTTGCACGACGTGTACCATGCCACGAAAACCGCTGAATTTATAAGCGAAAAAACGGGGATCAAAATCGTACTTATGCCCCACGACATAGAAGCACTCGAAGAGATACAAGACCTCGCGTCGCTTTTTGATTACCTTACGGGAGCGATTAGATGATCGATATTCTCCTCACCCCCGTAGCGCTTGTTTTTATCCTCGTGATGCTCCATGCCTATTTCGGTATGGAGATTCTCAAACGCGGCATTATCTTCACCGACCTTGCCATCGCGCAGTTTGCGGCTTTGGGTTCTTCGATTAGCCTTGGGTATTTCCATGAGGAGTATTTTTATCTGCTTACTTTGGGGTTTGCGCTTTTTTGTGCGCTGCTTATCGCTTTTGCCGCAACGCGCAAGCTGCATCTTGAGGCGTTTATAGGGATACTCTACGTTTTGGGAGCAAGCGGGATTATGATGGTGCTCTCCCACTCGGCGGAGGGGATGGAGCATTTCAAATCGCTTCTGGCAAGCGACATCCTTTTTACCTCCCCTAGCGACGTGATAAAAAGCGGGGCGATCTATGCAGTTATAGCCTTATTGCTTTATTTTCTTTACCCCAAACTGCAAGGGTTTGCAAGGGAGCTGCTTTTTTTCTCCCTGCTCGCCTTTACGGTTACCTCCTCAGTCTCTTTAGCGGGAGTTTTAGTCGTGTTCGTACTGCTTATCGCCCCTGCTTTGGTGGCAACATCCTTGGCATGTACGCGCCCGCTTCTTGTCGCCTTTCTTTACGGATGGGGCTTTAGCATAGCCGCCGTGATCGTTTCCTATTTTTACGATCTGCCTACGGGCTACACCGTCGTTTTTTTGGGTGCGGCACTTACGGCGCTTACCGTTTTGCTTAGCTCAAAACAACAAAACAACAATTCATTTTAGGAACCCTACCATGCACTACCTCATACTTTTTTTACTTACATGCCAAGCACTTTTGGCAACCCAGACGATCCATTCGAGCGCTTCGGTATTTCTCGAGTCTACCGAGTTTACAAACTCCAAACAAAAAACCCAAGGGAAGGTGTACGGGTTTCAAGGCGACCT
Source organism: Sulfurimonadaceae bacterium (assembly GCA_028685945.1). Taxonomy (GTDB): domain Bacteria; phylum Campylobacterota; class Campylobacteria; order Campylobacterales; family Sulfurimonadaceae; genus Sulfurimonas. The sequence goes on from JAQUCZ010000080.1 coordinate 2,400, forward strand.
GCACCTAGACGCGCACGAGATACGCGCGGGGTATGAAGAAGCGCGCACCGACACCAGACAGCCGCCCCTTAGCGAAGATTTACGCACCAAAAAACTTTTTTTGCGTTACGCTTACGCGCCGAACGATACGTGGAGCTTCAACGCCAACACCCTCTACGTTGCAAAAGACAACATCGCCCCCACCGAACATGCCAAAGCCTACGGCGCGGGGGTAACGTTCGTGCCGCACAAAAAATTCTCGCTCAACCTCACGCAATTTCATGTCGATTACGGCACATTTCACACCCGACAAAGCGACGTGCAGCTTGATTTTAAAACCCGTATCGACGAGCTGCGTCTGAAACTCACCTCTCTCACCCATTACATAGCGATGGAGGATTACACGAACGACCCTTTTACCAAAAACGCGGACAAAAACTACCTAAGCAGCGCGCTAAAACTCCATCTTCACTACAAAACCTACCACTTCGGTGCGGCGGCGTATACGGGCAAACGCCTCTTTGCGGTGATGGATGAGGGGATGAAGATACAGCACCATGCCATGGAGTTTGACAGAACCTATGCGGCGGGCGTGGGGAAAGATTTCGGCAATTTCGTCGTGCGCCTGCAACATGTTTACCAAAGAGCCGAAGAGATTCCGATGCAAAACAAAAACGTGATCGTGCGCAACACCAAAGCGGCGCTGAGCTACAGGTTTTAAGGCGAAATTACGCCTCTTCACCGAGGATTTTTTCGAGTTTTTTCGTTTTTAAAATATCCTCGACCTGTGCGAGGGGCATCGGTTTGTAGTATTTGTACCCTTGTGCTTCGAAACATTGGTGCAGTTGTAAAAAATCTGCCTGTTCGATCGTCTCGACCCCCTCGGCTATGACGCTCAGCCCCAAACTTCTTGCAATCGCAATGATCGCGCGGGTAAGCTCCATGTCGTCTTTGTCGTTGGGGATGTCGCGTACGAACGACTGGTCGATCTTGATCTTGCTGATAGGGAGCTGTTTGAGGTAGGAAAGGGAGGATTGTCCCGTTCCGAAGTCATCGATCGCTATCCCGAACCCGAGATTTTTAATCTCGTTTAAAATCCTTACCGTATTTTCGGGATTCCCCATAATCTGCGTTTCGGTTACTTCAAGCATCACGCTTTGAGGCTCTAGCTCATTTTCGCGCATCATCGCTATCGCCGCTTCGATAAAGTCGTCACTCTCAAGCTGGATCATCGAAAGGTTAAGCGAGAGTATCCCCGGCTCAAGCCCGTCTTTACGCCACCTTGCAAAAAAACTCAATGCCCGCTTCATCACGAACCGATCGAGCGGTACGATAAGGCGTGTCTCTTCTGCGAGCGGAATAAACTCGGCGGGGGAGATCATGGTGCCGTCCTCTTTGATCCAACGCACGAGTGCTTCCATCCCCACGATATTTTGCGTCAGCATATCCACCTGCGGCTGCAGATACACAAGCAGCTCCTCGTTCTCTATGGCATGTCGCAACTGCGTCTCGAGGGTGATACGTTGGTACGCCTTTTCGGTCAAATCTTTGGTATAAAACTGGTAGTTGTTTCGCCCCTTCTCTTTTGCCCGATACATTGCGGCATCGGCATTTTTGAGAATCTCTTCGGAGGTGGTTCCGTCTTGCGGGTAGAGCGCGATCCCGATGCTGCACGAAACGTAAAACTCGTACTCGTCGATATGCTGCAACGATTTAAAGCTCTCGATCACCCCGTTGACGATGTCGATCACGGCGTTTTCACGGTGCAGATCGGGAAGCAGTACGGTAAACTCATCCCCTCCCAAACGGGCGATGGTGTCGGATTTTCGGGTTACTTTTGCCAGAGTATGTGCGATGTTTTTTAAAAGCTTGTCCCCGACGGTGTGCCCGAAGGAGTCGTTGATCTCTTTAAAATGATCCAAATCCAAAAACAGCACCGCGACAAACGTAGAGTTTTGTTGCGAAGAGGCGATTGCCTGCTCAAGCCTGTCGATAAACAAAAGGCGATTGGGCAGACTCGTGAGGGTATCGTGGCGCGCTTGGTATTGCAGCATCAGCGAGTGTTCGTCAAACACCTTCGCAAGTGCGTCGATCTCGTCGTCCGTTCCCATAGGGCTGCAGAGCGTCGCCTCGGTTCCGTCGGATTGTTTTACCCGTCTATACAGCTCCACGATGGGTCGCGTGATCCGCTCGGCTACCACAATCGCGGCAATAATCCCCGCCAGCAAAAACAAAAATCCGAGTGCGGCAAGATGGCTCATAGCGCTCTTTAGAGGAAACCAAAACTCCCGATCCAAAACCCCGAGCTCTATGGTTAAGCCCACCTGCTCCACCCAAGGGGTGCTTTTGAGCGGTTGGAGCCGTAGAGGGGTATAGGATTCGTTGGCATCGTAGCGGTATTCCCCCAAAAGGCGTTCGTTCTTAAAAAGGCGCGCCGCCATATGGTTGTCGTTGGGAAGCATCTTCTCCCCTATGGCATGTGTGTCAAAAACCGCTATCACCGCCCCTTGCGTCGTTGCATAGTAGCGTATGGGCACCATCAGCATAATAGCGCCGCTTGCATCGTCAAGATACATCACCTCTTTGCCCATCGCCAAAGAGGCACGAAGCGCTTGGGAGCTTTTGTACTCGGGCATCTTCTCAAGCGACTTGTAGATAGCCGCCCCGTCAAAATCGACCACGCTCAAAGAGAGAACGTCTTTGCCCTCCATAAAGTTTTTTACGAGCGGCTCTAGGTAGCTCTCCCTTTTCGTTACGTCCAAAAGGGCGTTGACCACAAACTCGTTTTTGGCAAAAAGAAGGGTGCTATCGACCAAGTAGCGCAGTCTCTCTTCAAACCGTTGTTGCATGGCATGTGCGTTGTTGGAAAGGAGGTTGTGCATCTGCTCTTGCATCTGTTTGCTTAGATGCATAGCCGCCATCACCCCCATCAAAAAAATCGCAATCGCAAGCACCGACGAGACTTGCCAAATCACCCGTTTACGGATACTTTTTTTGATAGGGTGGGAGATTCCCGACGTAAGGTTTTCGTCAAGCCGCATCTGCTACCGCCCCTCGATCGCCACGATCTTCCCCTCGGGAGTAAAACGCGCCATCTTATAATCCTCTTTTGCAAGCGCTTCATGCGGTTTTCCTTTTGCAAAAGGGCTCTCGTAGCGCTTCATCGCACCTTCGTGGCTCTCTAAGCTCTCAAGCGCCTCGATCATCTTGGCATGTTCAAAACTTCCCGCTTTTTCGACGGCGCTAAAAAACAGCTGCGTCGCATCGTAACTCTGCAAAAGAGCAAATGCCAAATTTTGCCCCTCTTCACCGCTATCTTCGTAGGTTGCTTCATACCTTGCCAAAACACCTTTTGCTTTTTGGGAGACGGCATCGGAGGCCACGAACGTTTGCAAAAAGCGCAGATCGATCTGCGGCAGAAGATGTTTGGTTTGCGCAAAAAACTCCCCGCCTACGACACCCCAGTGGGAGACGATAGGAAGAGGCTCTTTGCGTTTGGCTATCTCATGCACGAGAGACACGCTCTCTTTTGGGTTTGCAACCATCACCAAAACTTCTGTACCGTTTGCATACAACGCGTCGATTTTGTTTGCAAAATCGCTCTCCCCCCTGTTAAAA
>JAQUCZ010000081.1 GCA_028685945.1 Sulfurimonadaceae bacterium
GAAATACTCTAGCGCCAAAGGGGGAATAATAAAATCCCCGTCGGCAACAAAAGTGATCTTTTGGCTCCATTTTCCTTTTTCAAGGAGCGGTTTCTCCTCAAAAATGCTCACCCCCTCTATAAACGGCTTAAACGATTTTATATCTTCAAAATTCCCCTCCCCCTCTACGCGCACCGTAATATGAAGCGCTTCATTGGCGTTGAGTTCGGTTTTGTCGCAATCGACCTCTAAAGTAAAATCTCCTATCAAAGAAAGGTTTGAGGGAAGCTCCATGGCATGGAGCACGAGAGTGTTCGAGACGTAGGTTTTCCATTTTATGTTTTGGTTCCATCCGCCGAACATATCCCTTTTATGCACCCGCGTGGCGATCTTCATCTTTGCCCCTTCAACCCTATTTTCCCCTTTGCGTTGGGCTGCCAAGGTGTAAACCACTTTAGTTATTGCATACCCGTTTTCCTGCATTCTTTGGGGCTGCGACTCGTTTTTGACCCAAAAACCTTTAAATACGGGAGGCTCGAACGTGGAATCGAGGGGATTGGTGCCCAGTTTTTGTTTAAAAAGCAGTGTCACGTCAAAACTCTCCCCTACGTACACCTCTTTTTTATCGCTTAGAAGTTCCAAAATAAAATCGCTGTCTTTTGTGTAAACGGTCGGCTTTACCTCGATTTTTATCGGTTGCGTTTGCTCTTTTTTGCCGTCTATCTCCACCTCTATCGGCTCGATCTCACAACTTTTCATCGGTGCAAATTGGTAGGTGAGCGTGTAGGCGTTTTTATATACCCCGTTGTTGATCGTGATACTTGAATGGCTGGCACTCGAAAGTATTTCCGTGCCGCACAAAGAGTGGAGCACGGGTTTTTGCACCTTCTCGCCGCTTATTTGCAGCACAAGGGTAACCACGTCCCCCTCTTCGGGAGTTTGCGTATCTACCTTTGCCTCTACCGCGCCAAAAAGGGCGCAGGGGAGAAAAAAGAGAAAAAAAGCTATCTTACCAAGGTTTTGCATTCGGGTCCTCCTTTGGGGGTTGTGCATCGTTTAATCTGTATAAAAAGGTGTTTGATTTCTCGTTGAGCCTTGCAAGCCATTTGGCAAACTCCTCGTCGCTCATCTGCATCTTTTGCTCGCTTGGTTTGGTTTCTTTGCTTGGCATGCTTACATTATTTTCGTTTGTTTCTTTAGCGGCATTTTGCGGCTTTTGCTCTTTGTTTTTTTGTTCCTCTTCTTGTTTTTGTTCTTGGGAACTTTGGTTTTGATCTTGAGCATTTTGTTTTGCTTCGTCGGCTTCATTTTTCCCTTTGGAATCTTGCTGCTCTTTGTTTTGCGAACCCTCTTGTTGCTCGTTTTTATTTTTCTCCTGCTTTTTGTCGTTTTTATTCTCTTGAGTCTGTTCCTCTTTTTTTTGCTCCTCTAAAGCTTTTTTAACGGCATCTAGGTTTTCGGCAACCTCTTTGTCTTCTACCAACTTAAGCGATTTTTCATAATTCTCTTTTGCCTTGTGCAACCCCTCGGGGGTAGAAAGCTTGGCATGTGCATTTCCTAAGTTTGCATAGTTTTTCGCTTGGAGCTCTTTATCGTGAAAACGGGTATTTTCATAATGACCTATCGCTTTTTCAAATTCCCCCTGTTTGTAGTAGGCATTGCCTGCGTTGTAGTGGCTATAGGAATTTTGGGTCTCTTGGGCGTGTTTGGCATACACCTCGGCAGCCTGCGCATAATCTCCCGTTTCGTAGGCTTTTTTCCCCTTCTCAAGCTCCAAAAAGTCCAAAACCAAAGCCTCCGCAGAGGGGTTGACAAACAGCAATGCAAAAAGCAGCGCAACCGAGGGAACATGCACGCTTTGGCGTTTGCTCATCGAACTCATGGCAAAAAGCAATAGCAAAAGTGCAAGCCCCAAAGGGAAATAAAACAAAGGAATATAGCGGTGGATCGTTTGGCTTTGCACCTCTTTTGCATCGGCAACGCGCAAAATCTCGCGATACATTGCGGCAATATCTTCGTTTGATTTGAGTGCTTCGATATACACGCCCCCCGTTGCGGTTGCAAGCTCGGCAACCTTATCGTTGCGCTTGGTGATAAGGATATTTCCTTGTGCGTCTTTGATAAAAAGATCCTTTTTATCTCGAACGGGAGCCCCTTTGGATGTACCGAAGCTAAGGATAAACACCCGTATACCGTGCTCCTTGGCATGTGCAATCTCGCGCGAAAAATCCTCTTGATCGCCGCCGTCGCTAAAAATCAAAAGATACTTCTCCCCCTCTTTTTCAAGCGTCTTTTGTACAACATCAAACATCGAAAGAAAGTCGGTTCCTTTTTCGGTGATCGAGGAGACACCAAGTTTTTCAAGCAAGAATCTCACGACGTCGGTATCGAAACTAAGCGGAGAGACCAAATAAGAGTTTTTGGCAAAAGCAATCATCCCGAAACGCTCTTTTTTTGCGCCCAGTTTTAAAAACTCTTTAGCTTTGTGTTTTGCAAATTCGAGTCTATTGGGGTAAAGATCGCCCGCAAGCATCGAATCGGAGATGTCCAAAGCGATCATAATGTCGGCGCTTTTAGCCTTTACCTCGATCGTACCCTCGTCTATCACGGGCTGTGAAAGAGAGAGGATCATCAAAAACCCGATCAAGAAAAAGAGTGCGTTTCTTGCTTTGAGCGTCAAGGTGTTGGCACTCACGCGCAATTTCTGCAGCACCTCGTCCGAAAAAAAGTCTGCCTGAGCCTCTTTTTGGGTTAAGAGCAATCCGAACAATATAAAAAGAGGCGGCAACATAAAATAGAGAAATTCGGGATGTAAAAAACTCATAAATACCCTTTTTTATTACGCAAATAAACATAAAGCATCAGCGAGAGCAACCCTAAAAAGAGGGGGTAGGTATAGTAATATTTCAAATAGGTAAAACTCTCGCTTTTGATCTCCGATCGCTCAAGTCGGTCGATTTGGGCATATACCTCTTGGAGTTTTTTTCCGTTTTCCGCGCTAAAAGCAGCCCCGCCCGTCTCTTTTGCGATCTGTTCAAGAACGCGCGCATTGTATTCGTGCGGCAAACCTATCCCTATGGGGTAGACTTTTACCCCCTCTTTTTTTGCCATATCGATGGCAACGTCAAGAGGGATCGTGTCTTTCTCTCTCGTGCTGTAGCCGTCGGTCAGAAGAATGGCGATCTTCGTTTTTGATTCGCTCGTTTGCAAAAGGCTTACCCCTTGGGCGAGCGATTCGTATAAAGCGGTGCTTCTGCCTGCTACCCCGATATAGAGTTGTGAGAGTATTTTTTGCAAAAGATCGGCATCGTAGGTGAGCGGCGAGGCGATAAACGAAAACTCTCCGAACACCACAAGCCCCATATTGTCGTTTTTGCGCTTCCGTATAAAATCGGCAACGATGGTTTTTACGACGTCAAAACGGTTGCGCATAGGATCAAGCGGATCAAACCCCCGCGCTTCCATCGACTGCGATGCATCGACGATAAGTGCTATCTCGTACCCCTCTTTAGGGTCAAGTTCGTAGGGTTCCTCTTTAACGGGGGACATAAGTGCTAGGATCATCATCACGATAGCAAGCCATTTTAAAAAGAAAAGAAGTTTTGAACTATGCAGCACCTCTTTGCTGAATTTTGCGGCATGGGGAAAATAAAACGCGGGAAGTTTCATAGGGCAAAGGGTATGGCATGCTATGAAAAAAAAGATCAAAAACAAAAGCTTGGGAAATTCAAAATAGATCCCCTCAAACATCGCACATCTCTTTATAAAGGTTGTAATACCCGATCGTCTCGGGGTCGAGAGATTCTACCTCTTTTTTGTATTTATACGCCTCAAGCCGTGCTACGAGGTTTGCAAACATCTCTTTATGGCGCGGCGTGTCGTTTTGGAAAAGTGCCCCGTAACGGGTAATATCGTACGCCGCTTGTTTGGGGTTTTGCAGCGCTGCTTGGGACAAAAGTTTTTTGTACTCTTTGCGAAGGTTAAAACGTTGTTTTCTTTTGATCCATCGAAACAACAGATAAAGAAAAAAAAGCGCCAATAAAGTTCCCACAACCACAAGCGCACTAAAATAGTAAAGAGAAAACTCCTGCACCTCCACGATGGGTTTGATGTCGTGCAGAGGGATATCATAACTTTGTTGCTGCATCATTGCCCCTCAAACACGCGGCGCAAAGCAACGCCGACGTTGGCATGTGTATAAATTTTACTAAAACGTATCTGATCTTTTTTAAAGGTATCGAAAAGTTTTGCATCGTGTATGTTCACTTTTTTAGTATATTCCTGTACGCTTTTTTCGTTAAAATCCCCTTCCAAAACCGCTCCCGATTCGGGATCGACCAAAGAAGAGAACCCCATAACGGGAGGTTTCTCCTCGTAAAGATCGCGCACCACCAAAGCAACAACCTCGTGTTTTTTTGCCAAAAGACGAAAATCGGGGAGCTCGAAAAAATCTCCCAATACCAAAATAAGAGATTTTCGTTTGAGACGTTTGTAAAGAGTGTCGGCAATCACCTTAAAATCAACCTTTTGATTCAGAGGATCAAACGCCAAAATATCGCCCGTGATCTTTTGCACCTGATGAATTTTTTTACTAGGCTTGGCATGTGCAATCAGTGTATCGGTAAAGATATACGAACTTAAAATATCTCCGTTTTTAAGGGTCGAAAAACCTAAAAGTGCCGCTGCTTCGGCGATCACTTCGTGTTTAAATCTTTGCGAACCGAAGTAAACGCTCCCGTTTAAAATGCTCACCAAAACCACGTTAAGCTCCCGCTCTTCACGGAATATCTTTATGAAAGGCTTTTGCATCTTCGCGGTGATATTCCAGTCGATATGGCGGATGTCGTCCCCCGGCATATACTCGCGAAGTTCGATAAAATCGTACCCCTCCCCTTGAAAAATCGAAGGGTTGTTGCCGATTGTTTCGCTAAAAACCTGACGGCGCGCACGAACGAGGATTTTTTGTAGTTTTCCCATCTACGAACCTACGGAATCGCAACGGTTTCTAAGACTTTTTGGATAATTGCATCGCTCGTGATCCCTTCCGCTTCCGCTTCATAGGTAAGCACGATGCGGTGGCGCATCAGCTCTTTGGCGACATAAGCGACATCGACGGGGGTTACGAAATCTTTGCCGCGCAAAAATGCCATCGCTTTGACCGCTTTGAACATATCGATACTTACGCGCGGAGATGCCCCGAACTGAATATACCCCGCTATCTCGTCCAAGCCGTACTCTTTAGGGTTTCTCGAAGCATTGATCAGCTCGATCATATACGCTTCAACCTCCGCATCGACGTGAACCTCTTTGACTTTTTGTTTAAGTTCCCGCAAATCTTCGGGGGTGATAACGCTATGTATCTCTTCATTCGTGCCGCCTGAAATACGGCGCGCAATCTCCAACTCTTCCTCTTTGGTGTTGTAGCCGACGATAAGTTTGAGCATAAAACGGTCAAGCTGCGCTTCGGGAAGCTGGTACACCCCCTCCTGCTCTACGGGGTTTTGGGTCGCCATAACAAAAAACGGCAAATCGATCTTAAATGTCGTATCGCCGAGTGTGACTTGTTTCTCCTGCATCACCTCCAAAAGCGCCGACTGCACCTTTGCGGGAGCACGGTTAATCTCGTCGGCTAAGAGCAGATTGGTAAAAATAGGACCTTTTTTGATTTTAAAACTGTTGTTTTGCGGATCGTAAATCTCCGCACCCAAAATATCGGAGGGGAGAAGATCGGGAGTAAACTGCGCACGTTTAAAGCCGAGTCCCAAAGTTTTTGCCAAAGCGTTGACCGTCGTGGTCTTGGCAAGCCCCGGAACACCCTCTATAAGAATATGCCCGTCGCACAAAAGTGCGATGAGCATAGAATCGATCATTTTTTCCTGACCGACGACAACTTTTGCAACCTCTTTTTTAATCATCTCGATTTTAGAAACCATACTTGTTCAAACCCTCTTTGTAAAGTACGTTAGTATAGCAAAAGGGG
>JAQUCZ010000082.1 GCA_028685945.1 Sulfurimonadaceae bacterium
ATAAAACAGATTGAGCGAATCAAATCAAGCGAACTTTTAAGCGATAATGAAACATTTCATAAGCTTTTAGTAGAGGGTGTAAAAGTTGATGTACAAAGAGACGGCATCACTCGTGGTGAGATAGTGCATCTGGTAGATTTTGAGACGACCTCTAACAATGACTTTGTAGTGGCAAATCAATTTACTATCATTGAAAATGGACGGAGCATTCGACCGGATATCATTCTATTTATCAATGGCTTACCTTTGGTAGTGATTGAACTTAAAAATGCAGTAGATGAAAATGCCACGATAAAATCAGCCCACAATCAAATCGGCACGTATAAATCACTCATCCCATCACTTTTTACTTACAATGCTTTTTGTGTCATAAGTGACGGTATAGAGGCAAAAGCCGGGACTATCTCAGCTGGACTGAGTCGTTATATGGCATGGAAGACAAGCGATGGAGAGAGTGAAGCTTCAAGGCTGATTCCTCAGATAGAAACACTTATAAATGGGATGTTAAATCCTCTTGTCTTGCTTGACTTGGTGCGAAGTTTTATAGTGTTTGAGAAATCTAAAAAAGAGGACAAGAACGGCATCGTAACTATAGAGAGCGTTAAAAAATTAGCGGCTTATCATCAGTACTATGCAGTCAATAAAGCAGTCCAAAGAACACTAAGTGCAAGTAGTGAGGGTGGAGATAAAAAAGGTGGCGTTGTTTGGCATACGCAAGGGAGCGGAAAATCGCTCTCTATGGTGTTTTATACGGGCAAAATCGTCTTAGCTTTGAATAATCCTACCGTTCTTGTGATTACTGATAGAAATGATTTGGACGATCAGCTTTTTGATACCTTTGCTAGTTGTGGCAATCTGTTAAGACAAGAACCGATGCAAATAGAAGATAGAGAAGATTTGAAACAAAAGCTCAAAGTCGCAAGCGGTGGAGTGATATTTACGACGATTCAAAAGTTTCAGCCTGAGGAGGGAAATGTTTATGACATGCTCTCGGATAGAAGAAATATAGTAGTCATAGCGGATGAAGCACACCGTACACAGTATGGCTTTAAACCAAAAACAGTAGATGACAAAGATGAAAATGGCAATGTCATAGGTAAAAAAGTTGTGTATGGTTTTGCAAAGTATCTAAGAGACGCCTTGCCAAATGCTACTTATCTAGGATTTACGGGAACACCGATTGAGAGTAGCGATGTCAACACACCTGCCGTATTTGGAGATTATGTAGATATTTATGATATTTCCCAAGCGGTTGAAGATGGTGCAACTGTCAAAATCTACTATGAAAGCCGACTTGCAAAAATCAACCTAAGTGATGAGGGGAAAGAGCTAGTTAAAGAGCTTGATGATGATATGTTTGGAGGTGAGGCTTTAGCCTCGCAAGATGGCGGGACTGAAGTCCCACCTCCAGAGGCACAAAAAGCAAAAGCGAAATGGACACGCCTCGAAGCACTCATAGGAAGCAAAAATCGTATAAAAGAGGTAGCCGCTGATATAGTAGCTCACTTTGAAAATCGCGGGGAGGTATTTGACGGTAAAGGGATGATAGTCTCTATGAGTAGAAGAATAGCCGTAGAGCTTTATAATGAAATCATTGCTTTAAGACCTACTTGGCATAGTGATGATCTGGACAAAGGTGTGATTAAAGTAATCATGACGGCAAGTAGCTCCGATGGAGCTGAAATGGCAAAACACCATACCTCTAAGCAACAGCGTCGTGATTTAGCAAATCGTATGAAAGATGTAAATGATGAGCTAAAACTTGTAATTGTAAGGGATATGTGGCTTACGGGATTTGATGCTCCGTCTATGCACACACTTTACATAGATAAACCTATGAAAGGACACAACCTTATGCAAGCGATTGCAAGGGTAAATAGAGTGTATAAAGATAAACCAGGTGGACTTGTGGTTGATTATCTTGGAATTGCAAGTGATTTGAAAAAAGCTCTTTCTTTTTATAGTGATAGTGGAGGAAAAGGTGATCCTGCACTTGCTCAAGAGAGGGCAGTAGCACTTATGCTTGAAAAACTCGAAGTTGTTTCACAGATGTATCATGGATTTGCTTATGAACAGTATTTTGAGCTTGATACAAGAGGAAAGCTATCTTTGATACTTGAGGCGGAAGAACATATTTTGGGGCTTGAAGATGGTAAAAAAAGATATATTGAGGAAGTAACAGCACTTTCAAGTGCATTTGCTATTGCAATACCTTCAGACCCAGCTATGGATGCAAAAGATGAAATTGCATTTTTCCAAGCAGTAAAAGCTAGACTTGTAAAATTTGAAAGTAAAGAGACAAGAAGTGATGAAGAGATTGAAACAACTATACGACAAGTAATTGACCAAGCTCTTGTAACGGAGCAAGTAATAGATATATTTGATGCAAGTGGTATCAAAAAGCCTGATATTTCGATACTTTCAGAAGAGTTTTTACTTGAAGTAAAAAATATGAAGCATAAAAATATCGCTCTTGAGGTACTTAAAAAACTTTTAAATGATGAGATAAAAACAAGATCAAAAACGAATCTTGTGCAAAGTAAGTCTTTGATGGAGATGCTTGAAAACTCTATTAAAAAATACCACAACAAAATCATCACGGCAGTTGAAGTGATAGATGAGCTTATCAATATAAGTAAAGATATAAAATCGATGGATAAAGAACCAAAAGAGTTGGGGCTTACGGATTTTGAATATGCTTTTTACACAGCCGTTGCCAACAATGAAAGTGCAAAAGAGCTTATGAGTAAAGATGTTCTCCGTGAGCTTGCCGTGGTGCTTACGCAAAAAGTGCGAGAAAACGCAAGTATTGACTGGACTATAAAAGAGAGTGTAAGAGCAAAACTAAAAATAGCAGTAAAAAGAGTGCTTAGACAATTTGGCTATCCGCCCGACATGCAAGCACTTGCCACCGAAACGGTACTCAAACAAGCCGAGATGATAGCAAGCGAGATAACCGAACTATAATCGTTCTAATATCTTCTCTACTACCGCGGCAGGGTCGGCGTCTTTGTAGATGGGGCGCCCCACGACGATAAAATCGACAAGCGCTTCGTGGGCGTAGGCTATGTCGGCTACGCGCTCTTGATCCCCTGCATCTTCACCGAAAGGTCGGATGCCGGGGGTGAGGGTCATAAACTCTTTTGATGTGACGTTTTTGATGCTGAGCGATTCGTATGCCGAACACACGACGCCGTCAAGCCCGCTCTCATATGCATCTTGCGCGAACTGATCCGCTTTTTGGGCGATCGGTTTTTCGTATACTTTTGTAAAATCTTCGTCGCTAAAAGAGGTAAGGGCGGTCACCGCCAAAACGATAGGGCGTTTTTCGTACGGGGAAAGGCGCTCCATCACCGTCTGCATCGCTTTGCGCCCTGCGCTGGCATGTACGTTGAACATATCGACACCCAGTCCCATGATCGATTCGGCGGCGTCAGCCATAGTGTTTGGGATGTCGTAGAGTTTGAGGTCTAAAAAGATTTTAAAATCGGGGTTGATCTTTTTTATGGCATGTATAAAATCGGCACCGTCGCGGATATAGGAGCGAAAACCGACTTTGAGCCACACGTCGTAAGCTTTGATTTTTTTAACAAGTGCGAGGTTTTCCTCTTTTGTAGGCAAGTCAAGGGCGATACATAGTTGCATAGGTTTCTCTTTGTGAAAAATTTAGGAAATTATACCGTTTTGAAGATGGGAAAAAAAGAAAGGGACGGGTCGTTTTGCTGCTTTTTTTGGAGATGAGAGTTTAGGCTTATAAAAAGGTACAACGGTTTTGATGCCGCGCCATGAGGCTGAAGCCTCATTTCCGAGGGCGCGACGCCTAGCTCACGAGAGGAATCTCGTGATTATAATCTACAAGACTGAACCGTACTTGCGATTGTTGCAACGATAGAAGGATCTTCAAGCGTTGAGATATCTTGGGTGATCGCTTCCCCTTTTGCGATAGAGCGTAGAATACGTCTCATGATTTTACCCGAACGTGTTTTAGGGAGTCCCGGAACGAAAACCATCTCATCGCACAGTGCGATGTTTCCGATCTCTTTTTGGATCACTTTGTTGATCGCTTTGACCTCTTCAACCTCGTCGGCGATACCGTTGTCGGATTTGAGCACGACGTACGCGAAGATTCCTTCCCCTTTGATCTCGTGCGGTTTACCCACTACGGCAACCTCGGCTACGTTGGCATGTTTTTTGATTGCCGCTTCAACTTCGGCAGTTCCCATGCGGTGACCCGAAACGTTGATAACGTCATCCGTACGACCCGTGATCGTGATGTATCCCTCAGCATCGTACACCGCGCCGTCGCCCGTAAAGTAAACGGGTTTTCCGTCTTTTTTAACGTCGCCGAAGTACGATTTGACAAAACGGTCTTTGTCTCCCCAGATACCGCGGATCATTGAAGGCCAAGGGCGCGTTACACACATATAGCCCCCTTCGCCCGGCTCCACTTTTACACCCGTTTGCGGGTCTAAAATCTCTGCCATGATACCCGGAAGCGGGAAGGTCGCACATGCAGGTTTGATCGGCGTAGCTCCAGGAAGCGGAGAAACGATATGTCCGCCCGTCTCAGTTTGCCAGTAAGTATCGACGATCGCACATCTGCTGCCGCCTACCTCTTCGAAGTACCATTTCCATGCCGCAGGGTCGATCGGCTCACCGACGGTTCCGAGTACTTTGAGGCTTGAGAGGTCGTATTTTGCAGGCTCGTTTTCACCCGTTTTATGAAGTACGCGGATCGCCGTAGGCGCCGTGTAGAATTGGTTGATTTTATACTCTTCTACCATTTTCCACGGACGTCCCGCATCGGGGTAGGTCGGTACACCCTCGAACATCACCGTCGTAGCACCCATCGCAAGAGGACCGTACACGATGTAGGTATGTCCCGTGATCCAGCCCACGTCCGCCGTACACCAGTAAGTGTCGTTCTCTTTAACGTCAAATACCCACTCCATAGTCATTTGCGCCCAAAGGATATATCCCGCAGAGTTGTGTTGTACCCCTTTTGGTTTTCCCGTACTTCCCGATGTGTAAAGCAAGAAAAGCGGGTCTTCGCTCTCCATAACTTCGGGCTCGCACGTTACCGCTTGGTGTTTGATAAGCTCGTTGTAGGAGTAATCGCGCCCTGCAACCCATGTGATCTCTTCGTTGTTTCTCTCTACGATAAGCACTTTTTGTACAGGGGTATTTCCCGAAATAGCTTGATCGACTACGGGTTTGAGCATATACGGTTTGTCTTTTCTGTAGGCACCGTCTGCCGTGATAACCACTTTTGCTTCGGCGTCTTCGATACGGTCTTTAAGCGCTTCGGCAGAGAACCCTCCGAAGACGATCGAGTGGATCGCCCCGATTCTCGCACATGCCAGCATTGCGTATGCCGCTTCGGGAATCATCGGCATATAGATTACGACACGGTCACCTTTTTTGACACCGAATTCGTTTTTAAGAAGGTTCGCAAAGCGGTTTACGTTGTAGTAAAGCTCCAAATAGGTGATGATCTGCTTGTCGCCGCGATCCCCTTCAAAAATGATCGCCGCTTTGTTTTTGCGACTCTCTAGGTGTCTATCGATACATTGCACCGAAACGTTGAGTTTTCCTCCGACAAACCAGTTGACAAACGGGAAGTTTTGGTTATCCATAACCTCTTTAAAAGGCTCCATCCAAGTGATTTTCTCTTTTGCAAAACCACCCCAAAAACCTTCATAATCCTCCATCGCCGCATCTTGAAGCGCTTGGTATTCACACATATTTTTAATTCTTGCATTTTTGCTGAATTCTTTGTTTGGTTTAAAAACCGGTTTGAGTTGTACTTCTGACATTTGTTATTTCTCCTTGGTTAATTTTAAATAGATCATTGCCGTCATGATCGCGTCGTTGACGGCGTTATGGGCTCCCATTTGGGGAATGTTGCATTTGT
>JAQUCZ010000083.1 GCA_028685945.1 Sulfurimonadaceae bacterium
CGCTTATCGGTGCGTTTATGTTCGGTAACTTCTTAAAAGAGAGCGGGGTTGTAAACCGTCTCTCCGATACGATGCAAAATGCGCTTATCAATATCGTAACGATCTTTTTGGGTCTGGCGGTAGGGTCTAAGCTTGCGGCGGATCAGTTCTTGGTAGCCAATACGCTTGCTATCTTACTCTTGGGTGTGATCGCATTCTCGGTGGGAACCGCGGCAGGTGTTATCATGGCAAAAATCATGAACCTTTTCCCGGGGCACAAAGTGAATCCGTTGATCGGTTCGGCGGGTGTTTCAGCCGTACCGATGGCGGCACGCGTATCGAACAAAGTGGGTATGGAATACGATAAATCCAACATGCTGCTTATGCATGCCATGGGTCCAAACGTTGCGGGTGTTATCGGTTCTGCAGTTGCAGCGGGGATACTTATCTCTATCTTTTAACAAAGCGGCATCGTGCCGCTTTGCAAACTCCTCCTTTTAGGGAGAGAGCTTAACTTCTTTTTTTATTCTTCCATCATCGAGACGATGAGAGGAATAATATTATGGCTCTTCGTTTTGTCTATAAAACCGTTTGCCCCTAGCATCTCCGCTTCTCTTTTATTGTTGTCTCCCGTCATCGAGCTATTGACGATAATAGGTATGTTTCTTGTCTTTGGATTGGCACGGAGGGTTTGCACGACGGTGAATCCCGACATCTCAGGCATCTCGATATCGGTGACGATGGCGGGAATTACGCTTGGGTCTTCCATTGCCAAAACGTAATCGACAAGCTTTTTGCCGTTTTCAAACATTCTCATCTTTAGATTTGCTTTCTCAAAAAGCTGCATCAGCGCTTTTTGCGCGGTTTTGGAATCTTCGGCGATCAGCGTCGTTCCCGCTTTAAGTTTTTTGGGCATTTGAATATTTTTGAGTTCCGCCGTATCTTTGGCTACGTCGACCATAGCGCTTGGGATGGTATCTGCCAAAAGTTTTTCGTAATCGAGAATAAGACACAAACTGCCGTCTTCTAGGCGCGTATCGTTCATAACGACGCCGTTTTCGTTGAGTCTGTAGCTCTCGGGTGCGTGGATCTCGTTCCAGTTTTTCTTGATAACGCGGTATGCCGACATGATACGAAGCCCGATGATAACGCCGTTAAAGTCACAGATAAGGATATTGGATGCTTTTTTTTCTTCTCTGCTGAGAGTTACGCCAAGCCATGCAGGGAGGTTTAAGATAGGAATCTGCATCCCGCGCAGGATTATCGTTCCTTCTAAAAGTCTGTGCGCCGAGGGTATCTCCGTGAGGTAATGGTTTTTCGATTCGACCACCTCTCTGGTTTTAAAAACGTTAATAGCATAATAAGCCGAATCGGCTTGGTTGCTGATTCTAAAAACCAAGAGCTGAAGCTCGTTGTTTTTGGCAAGATTCGTCGCTGCATCTACTTTATCTAAAACAGACATGACCACCCTTTTTTTCTAAGTGTAAAATATCCCAATGTTATCCTAAATAATATGAAAGTATGCTTGAAAGTTAATCTTCAAATGGTAAAATGGCGAGAGTTTATAAAGGGGTTTTGAATGAAAATATTGCTTGTGTTGGCATGTGTTTCCTCTTTGCTGTTTTCGAAGGTTTACTACGCAAAACTCGAGCCGTACGAATTGCGTGATATATCCGCAAACGTATCGGGGCTTGTGACGTTTATCGACGAGGAGCGTTTGGGGAAGAAGCTCTTGGATAAGCCTTACCTTTTGATCGATAGCGAACTTGATGCCAAAGAGCTGCAGAGCGTCGAAGCTAAAATAGGCTATCTGAAAAACGTATTGGAGGCAAACGATAAGATACTCCGAAATCTTGCACTCTCTTTGGAAAAAAAACGGGAGAACTACAAACGTATCGAAGGGCTTAAAATAAAATCGACGCTGGAGAAAGACAGAGAGTTTCACGATCTCGTTACAAGCGAAAACCAATACCTCTCAACCCAAAAAGAGATAGAAAACCTCAAAGTGCAGATCAGCGACTTGAAATTGCGCGCGAGCGTTTTAAAACGCAGTATCGCCGATAAAACGTTTATTGCCGAGGGGTTTGTGCTCTATAGTTTAGAGGTACGCCCCGGGCAGGTGGTTCCCATGGCGGCAAACGTCGCTAAAATCGCCGATACCTCCAAGGGCAAGCTCGTGATCTATCTTGATCCCGAGGATATCGAAGGGATAGAGACAAAGAGGGTCTATCTCGACGGAGTCAAAACTTCCTATAAAGTGGAGCGTCTTTTGAAAATCGCCGATAGCAAAAATATCTCCAAATACAGAGCGGAGATTTTGGTAAAAGCGCCAGAACTTTTTTCAAAACTTTTAAAAGTGGAGCTACGGGATGAATAAAACCACGGCATGTCCGCTGGACTGCTACGATGCGTGCGGCATACGCTACGAAGAGGGAAAAATCAAGCCTATAACAGAGGGGTTTACCCAAGGTTTTTTATGTGCACATATGAACCGTTTTGAAGAGCATGAGAGGATTCTGCAACCCCGTTATAAGGGGGATGCGATTGATTTGGGTACGGCACTCAAGAAGCTTAAAGAGATTTTTGCAAACACCCCAAAAAACGAGATATTGCACTACCGAGGCAACGGAAATTTTGCTCTTATGCAAGAGGTGAGCGACCATTTTTTTGCCTCCTATGGTGCTACTTTGACCGAAGGAAGTTTGTGCGACGGCGCAGGGCATGTAGGGATACTAGAGGGGCGCGGCAGTAATAGGCTGCATATGCCGCTAGAGGAGATTGCCAAGGCGGAGACGGTTGTTTTGTGGGGGCGTAACCCCCATGCCACGTCGAGCCATCTTTTGCCTCTTTTAGAGGGAAAAAAGCTGATCGTGATCGACCCTATAAAAACCAAAGCGGCAAAAAAAGCGGATTTGCATATTCAAATCAAACCCCACGGCGATCTGCACCTTGCGATGCTTTTAAGCCGTTTTTTGCATATAGAAAACGGATGTGATACGGAGTTTTTGGAAAAATACGCACCCGAATACGAAGAGTTTTACGAACTCACCCAAACGATCCGCATAAAAGCGACGTTGGAGCAGATCGACGTTAGTTTGGGGCAGATAGGCTCTTTTTTAGAGCTTGTCCGCTCTAAAAAGACGGCGATTGTTTGCGGCGTAGGTATTCAAAAATACAAAGACGGCGCGGATATTATGCGCTCCATAGACGCTTTTGCCGCAATGCTCGGGCTTTTTGGCAAAGAGGGGTGCGGCGTTGCGTATTTGGCAGATTCAAAAGAGGGGATACTCTCCCCTTTTTATACAAAATCTGCTAAAGTTTCAAAAGTAAATACCGAGTTTGCAAAATTTAAAACACTCTTTATCCAAGGTGCGAATCCTTTGGCGCAAATGCCCGATAGCAAAAGGGTCATCGAATCGATGCAGAGGGTAGAAAACGTGATCTATTTCGGGCTTTACGAGAACGAAACGAGCCAAAGATCCGATCTTGTGATTCCCGCCAAAACTTTTTTGGCTAAAAACGATATTCGCGCTTCGTATGCGTGCGACGTACTTCACCCCATGCCGAAGCAGCGCGAAGAGGCAGAGGGGATCAGCGAGTACGAGTTGAGCGCCTTTTTGTGCGAAGCGTTCGGGATCGAGATCAAAAGCGAAGCGGCGTATTTGGAACATTTTAAAAACCACGGGGTACAAAAACTCGACGGTCTATGGCATGTGGAGAAAAAGATGCCCAAAGAGTTTGAGGGGTTCGATACCGACGACGGGACGTTTGTTTTTTTAGACGAGATCGAGAGCGACTTCGATATGGAGGAGAAACTCTTTCTCCTTACCCCCAAAAGCCCGAAGAGCCTTAACTCGATGTTTAGGCGCGAGGCGTGTGTGTATGTAAACGGCAAACTTGGATTGAACGAGGGTGAAGAGGTACTTATCTCTTCGCAAAGCGGGAGCGTAAAGCTCAGGGTAAAACTAGACGACGACGTAAGGGAGGACTGTGTGCTGATTTACAGCGGCACGCGCGGTGTCAATTACCTTACCTCTTCCAAACACGCCTATGGCGGGAAATTTGCAATTTATCAAGAGAATAAAGTAGAGGTACAAAAAATATGAGTAACACAAAAGAGTTAGATACAGGGTATGTTCTTCCGACCTACGCACGCGCCGACGTCGAGTTTGTAAGCGGCGAAAATGCGCGCCTCGTCGATGCAAACGGAAAAAAATATATCGATTTTACGTCGGGGATCGCGGTGTGCAGCGTAGGACATGCCAACAAACGCGTTAACGAAGCGATCTGCAACCAAATAGCAAAACTTACTCACATCTCCAATCTTTACTACACCGCGCCTCAAGCGCGTGCAGCGGAGAAGATTGTACGCCTTAGCGGCTACGATATGAAATGTTTTTTCGGCAACAGCGGTGCGGAGGCAAACGAAGGTGCGATCAAAATCGCGCGCAAGTTCGGCGAAAAAGAGGGGAGTGTGAAACGTTACAAGATCATCACGCTTGAGCACTCGTTCCACGGAAGAACCATCACAACCGTAAAAGCGACGGGGCAGGAGTCGATGCACAACTATTTCGGGCCTTTCCCCGACGGGTTCGTGTATGCCGATTCTATCGCGCAGATCCCTTCGCTTTTGGACGACCATACATGTGCGGTGCTTATCGAGCTTGTACAAGGGGAGGGCGGGGTGCAGCCGCTAGATAAAAAAGCGGTGCAAGAGCTTGCAAAACTTTTAAAAGAGAAAAACATCCTTTTGATGGTAGACGAAGTGCAAACGGGAATCTACCGCACGGGTGCGTTTTTGGCTTCGAATCTTTTTGAGATCGAACCCGACGTTATCACTTTGGCAAAAGGTTTGGGAGGGGGCGTGCCGATAGGTGCGGTGATGACAAGCAAAAAAGACATTTTCAATGCGGGAGACCACGGTTCGACGTTCGGAGGCAACTGTTTGAGTGCGACTGCGGCATGCGAAGTGCTCGATATTTTGGAAGAGATGGATACAAAAGGGGAGCTGCAAGCAAATATTGCCTATTTCGAAGCGGAATTAGAGAAATTCTACGAAGCACATCGCGATGTTTTCACCTCCAAAGTGGGAATAGGGATGATGTGCAGGCTTCGCGTCAAAGACGGCGATACTTTGGCAAAGATCATCAACAAAGCAAGAGAAGAGGGTGTTATGGTGCTCAAAGCGGGGCGCAATACCCTACGCCTTTTACCTGCACTGACAATCACGAAAGAGGAAGTAGATGAAGGTTTCACGGCTCTCAATCGCGCTCTCTCTTCTTTGTAGTCTGGCTTTCGCGACACAAGACACTAACGGCTCGCTTGAGGGGTATATCTCCGCAAACAAGCAGGAGTATTTTCGTCTTGAGGCAGAAAAAGTCGAATCAAGCAGCGATATGCTGCGCGATTCGTGGATTTCGCCGATTATGTTGCAATACTCCCACGGCGTAAGCGAAGCCTACGACAATAAATCGACGACGAAAAAAACCTCTATCAGTATCGATCAGCCCATCTTTCAAAGCGGCGGTATCTATTTCGGGATTAAGTTTGCCGAAGCTTCACGTGCTTACGGGGAATATTCGCTAGAGAGCGCCAAGCGCAAACTTATCAAAGACGCGATTGCCCTTTTGATGCAGGTGCGCCAAAGCGATCTGAAAATAGAAAAACAAAACCTTCTTATACAAAATGCCGCGATTAATCTCGAGTTTAAACAAGAGCAGTATCTCAGCGGGCAGCTTGATTCTACTTTTTTGGACGATGCGATCGTGGAGCGAAACTCTGCAAAACAGATACTTATCGACATCGAGGCTGCCAAACAAAGGCTTTTATCGCAGCTTCGCGTTATCAGCGACGTTGCCTACGAGAGCGTAGCGCTCCCCCGTTTGGAGCTGCTA
>JAQUCZ010000084.1 GCA_028685945.1 Sulfurimonadaceae bacterium
CAATTCCCAAACCTTTCGGTACAATAAGATTTTATGCTTCAGAGTTGCTTGATGTCTCGGATATGGAGCTAGAAGAGGCGAAGAAAGTTGTCCAGAAGGGGCTTTTAAAACATGAACGTTAAGGTGCTTTTTCCCGTTATCTTGGTGGGTTTTCTTTTGATAATGGGTGGGTACTTTCTGGCAAATCCCTCGTATGAAAAATCGCTCCGTGCAAAATACTACTATGAGATAGGCGAGTATAAAGAGGCGCTCTCTCTTGCCAAAGAAGCCTTTAGTGAAGATAGCTACAACCGTATGGCTGCAACCGTAATGGCACAGTCGCTCACCGCCATGAAATACGTCACCTACTTGGAAGATGCCAAAAAATATAAAAAAGAGCTTGATGCCATCGCTCTGCACGAGACGATCACCCAAGCCGACAAGGCAAAAATACGTTTGATCTGCTCTATTATGACAAGCTCCTATAAAAAGCTCGCTCCTAGCGTCATTACCGATAAAAAGCTCGTAGAAGATGCCGCGCAGTATAACAAAGAGTTCGAGAACCTTTTTGAAAAAGTCACTCAGTAACTACCGCGTCTCTTTTTTGGAGTCGCTTGAGAAAGTCAAAGGCTACTCCGATCTTACGATCAAAAGTTACGACGAGACTCTCAGAGAAGCTTTTTCTTTTATGGAGATCACCGAGGAGGAGGGGCGCACGGTTTTGCACCTTATGCCCTATCGGATCCATATCTCTAAGCTTAATCCAAAAACTATCTCCAAAAAATTAAGCGCTATCCGCTCGTTTAGCGAATATTTGAATGAAAACGGCATTACAACATTATTGCAGGCGGATCAACCCGTCAAAGTGGCAAAAACCCTTCCAAAACCGATAGCCCACCAATATATACTCGAGGCGCTTGCACATGCCAACGAAGAGGAGAAGCTTGTCGTAGTGCTTTTATATACCCTCGGGCTTCGTATCTCCGAACTTGCGTCGTTGCGTCTTGAGGATATCTCTCAGGAGTGGATTCGGGTGGTCGGAAAGGGCTCCAAGCAAAGAGATATCCCCTTGCTTGCCTCAACCAAAGAGCTTTTGGAAAACTATTTGCGCTCCCATGCACCCAAAAAGTTTCTTTTTGAGAAAAATAGAGAAAAATTAAGCGAAAATAGTCTAAGATATACCGTTAATAAGGTGTTTGAGAGAGTTTCTCTTAAAGTTACGCCCCATCAACTGAGGCATTCGTATGCAACCTCGCTTCTTAATGAGGGTGCTCCCATAGCGGACGTGAGTGAACTGCTCGGACATGCTTCGATGGCGACGACACAAATCTATACGAAACTAGGCAGCGTCTTGAAGCAGCAAAACTATACCAAAGCGCATCCTCTTTGCAAGGGAGAACAATAGTGTTTGATAAACTTTTCGGTGCTTTATATCTTAAAGTTTTCGTCAATATTATTGTAGGGCGCACGACTATTACGGTCTACGTAGAGTATTGCAGCGGCGATGAGGTTACGGAAAGTTTTGAAAAAACGTTTGAAACGCTCAATCTTACTAAAGCGGTTGAAGAATACATTTCGCTTCATACGGCGGAGAGCCCCTATTTTTATATTTCGATGTTGGACAAATCGCAGTTTCAAGGTGCACTGCCTTCGTGTAATGCTAAAGAACATGCCAAGTTTATCGATATAAGCAGTTATCAGGCGGCATGCTACAAAAACGCTTGGACCTACTATACGCTGAAATCGGATCTTTTGCTTGTGCAAAAAGAGTATGCAAGGGTGGGGCTTGATTTTATTTTTTCTCCCTTTGTGATACTTGCCGAATTTTTTAAAGAGAAAATCGACGTCCATACGGCGATGTTCGTGCTTGTAGAGGATAGTTTTTTATCTTTGAGCGTTTTTGAAAACGGGGAGCTTCTTTTTGCGGAACATCTCGATATGTTCTACAAAGAGGAAGCGGCGGAACTGCTTATAGAAGACGCTATGGAAGATATAGGGATTAATATCGATCTTGAAAACTCCATCGACCTTGAGGATATCGATGCGGACGAAGAGCTGGGCGATCTTGAGGATTTCGGCGATATCGAAGACCTTGACGAGATCGACGAGATCGACGAGTTTTCCGACGAGAAAGAGCTTGATTCTTTGATGACGCAAAAAGAGGAAAAGCATCCGAGTTATTCGGTTTCAAGCGAAGGGTTTAGCGAGGATTATCAGCGTTTTTCTCTTATCCAAACTTCGGTGAAACATTTTTATAAAAATCCGAAATATAAAAGCGTATTTATCGAAAACGTTTACATTGCCGATGCCGTTGGGCTTGGAGGGGATTTAAAACACTACCTCGAAGATGAGATGTTCTTAAACGTGCATATTCGTAAAATGGATCTTTTGCATGAGATGTGCAGCATGGCAAAAAAGGAATTGGGATGAAATTTAGCTATATCGCCCCGCGCAAAAAAAGTGCCTTGACTCCCGAAGTGCAACTTTTGTTTGCATTTTTTAGCGTCACTTTTTTTATGCTCTTTATGACCTATGCTTTTTTACTCTTTAAAGATTACCGTTTTAGCGAAGAGAAAGCGAGCGTGATTGCACAAAGAGAGAACCTTGAGGTTGCTTTGGAAGATATGAAAAAAAGGATCGTTTTTATACAAAAAGAGCAGGTTCTTGCCGAAAAAGTGTTTACGGGCAACGTCGTATTAAAAGACTCTATTGCCAATCTTTTTGATCTCGTACCGCAAAGAATCACCCTTTCGCAGGCGCAAATATTGCAAAACGGTTTGATCCTCTACGGCATTACGCCAAACAGAGACGTATATAATTTTATGCTGCATGCGCCGCTAAAATCGATTTTTCATAGAAGCTACAGCAGTTTTTATCCAGAAGAGAACGGCTGGCTGCGGTTTGTTTCGACAAATTATATCGACGAGGAAAAATTGAATGAAAATTGATATTTCCCGTCAAACCCTTTTTTTGGTACTTTTGCTCTCTTTGTTGCTTGGGGTCGTGTTGCTTTTTTCTTTTTGGGTGTTGATTCCCGAGGGGAAAGAGTACAGGGAACGCAAGCTTGAACTTCGTAAAGAGTATGCAGAGTTGCAGCGTTACCAAAATTTTTACGATGAAACGTACGCGGTGCTAAAAGAGCTTCAAAGCGAAAATAAAAACATCATCGAAGCGTTCGACAACAAGTTCGATGCGGAGCGTTTTCGCAAACAGCATGCTCCGTATTTTAACTCTTTGAGCATCTCGCAAGTAGCGCAGTTGCCGCAAGAGGAGGAGTTTGCGGTGTATGAGGTGAACACCACGTCGCATATCAACTCTCCGACAAACTTTTACGAGTTTTTAGATTCTATCAATAAAACCGATTGGATCATCGGGGTGAATTTTCCGATTAATTTTCAAAGGGAGGGGGAGATGATCCGCTCCTCTTTTACCATGAAAGTTTATACGATCGCAAAAGATTTTAATCTAAGCGAGTAACGCTTGAAGTTTTGCACATGCCAAGGGATGGGCAAAAAGATAGCAACGAAGCTTGGGATCGACCCCTAAAATACGCATCTTCTCTTTAAATTCTTTTGGCATGTTGCACTCTTTGGCTTCGTATGGAGCGATGCAGATATACTCTTTGGCATGTGTAATAGAGAACTTTCTCCCCACGACCGCGCTTTTTTCGTTTTTGAGCAACTCCCTCTCGGCGGCGCTCATCATATGCCCTTGGGTTTTAAGGTATTTGTCGATGAAAAAAATATCGGTTCGCGGGTTGTTCGTCGCTACAAAATAGGCGAGCCCCTCTACGTGTTCCAAACCGACTTCGCCCAAAAGAGCATCGGCATCTTCGTCGAGATACTCGAAACTTTTTTTGATCCCGCCGAGGTATTTTTCAAGCAGGGGCAGGGTGACGTTATGGCGAAATTCGTTGCGCTTAAAACGTTCGTCGTCGTTGCTTGCATCTTTAAAATACTCGATTTTGCCGGCATGTAAAAAGTGCAACAGCTCTTGTTTGTCCAGATGCAACAGCGGGCGCACGAGGGTGTAGCCCTCCCTTTTTTGTACCCGTTGCATCCCCACTAGCTCCGCACACCCTGCACCCTTGCAAAATTGCATCAACATCCACTCGAAGCGATCCCCCAAATGGTGGGCGGTTAAAAGGTTTTCGTAGCCGTGTTTTGCGATAAGCTCTTCAAAAAAATCGTAACGTATTTTGCGCGCCGTTGCTTCAAAATTATTCTCTATTTTGGGTGCTTCGTAGCTATGGCATGTGAGGTTGTGTAGAGCCGCCAAATCCTTGGCATGTACCACTTCGAGCTTGCTTTGCGCACGCACGCCGTAGTCTACGATGGCGATATCAAATGGGATCTTTTCACGCAGAAGAAGAAAAAAAAGTGCGGTGGAATCTGCCCCGCCCGAAAAGGCGAGGAGGTTTTTTTTGTTGCGTAGAAGTTCTAGGGAAGCGTTTTCAATCATTATACGCGGTGGCGGTGAGGATGTCGCCGACGAGATCGGTGATTTTTGCTTCGTAGATCACGCCGTATTCAAGCTCTTTTACATCGTTTGTGCGGTCGTTGACGTATATTTCGCCGTCGATTTCGGGTGCCCAAAGAAGATTACGCGCAGTGAGGAGGTATTCGTGCTCCTCGCTTTGCCCGTCAATCACAAGCGTCACCTCTTTGCCGATTTCGTTCTCTAAAGAGGCAAGACGTACATCCTTGGCAATTGCGCCTAAAATCGCGGCACGCTCTTCGATGATCTCTTGGGAAATTTTCTCCTCCATGGCATGTGCGCTCGTGGTCTCTTCGTCGGAGTAGGCAAACACGTTGATGCGGTCAAACCCGAACGAGGCGGCAAACTCGCACATCTCTTCAAACATCGCTTCGCTCTCTTGCGGATGCCCGACGATAAAACTCGTGCGCACGAAGGAGTTTGGCAAGCTTCTCATAAAATTGAGCAGCTCAAGGGTTTTTGCTTTGCCGAATCCCCGTTTCATAATGCGGAGCATATCGTCGTTGATATGCTGGATAGGCATGTCGAAATAGTTGTGAAAAATTTTGCTTTTTGCGATATTTTTTAAAAGCTGCAAGGTTGTCGTCGATGGGTAAAGGTAGAGAATACGCGCCGATTTAACCCCTTCGATAAGCTCGATACGCTCGATAAGAAGGCTTAAGCCGTCTTTGATGTTTTGGTCGCGAAGGTAGGAGGAGCTGTCTTGGGAAACGAAAGAGAAATCGTAGTACCCTTTGGCAACCAAAGACTCCACCTCTTTGGCAATCGAATCAAGCGAGCGGGAGTTGAGTTTGCCTTTAAACGAGGGGATGGCGCAAAAACTGCACGCTTGGTTACACCCTTCGGAGAGCTTGATATACGCATGGTATGTCGAACCCGTTACAACCCGCTCGGCTCCGTCGATAAGGTACACCTGCTCGCTAAAGCGGCTCTTTTTCTCGCGTAAAAGCTCGTCGATCTTGTCGTAATCCCCCACGCCCGTAAAAATATCTACTTCGGGCATCTCTTTACTTAGTTCCTCTTTGTAACGTTCGCTCAAACATCCCGCCATCACCAGTAACGAATCCTCTTTGCGTCCCTCATGGAGCGATAAAACGGTGTTAATAGACTCCTGTTTTGCCGCATCGATAAACCCGCACGTATTGACGATGATGACGTCCGCCTCCTCTTGGTTGTCGGTAAGGGTGAAATTTTGGAGTTTGCCCATCATCACCTCCGTATCGACTAAGTTTTTTGTACACCCGAGGGAGACTATGTGAAGTTTGTTGTGCATAATGTAGAACCGTCTCTTTAAAAAATTT
>JAQUCZ010000085.1 GCA_028685945.1 Sulfurimonadaceae bacterium
CGTTATGAAACGATGCGGCGGTGTCGAGTTTTTCAAAAAAAAGCGTAACCTCTTTTCCTTGGCATGTAGGGGTTAAAAAACGCAAAAAATGGAGCTGTGCAAGGTCGATAAACGAAGCATACCCGTAGCGTAAAACCTCGCTCTCTTCAAACAAAAGGGAGAGTCTCTCCCCCGCTTCTAAAGAGAGATTTGCAAAAAGGGAGAGAATCCAAAAGGGGTCTTTACCCCTGCAATCGTAGCAGATCACTTTTTTTTGAAGATTAAAAGGGTTTTGTCTTTGGTGTCGTACAAAGAGAAGGTTTGTTTGTCGATAAGTTTGAGTTTATCAAGCTTTTGGAAGGTTTTTAGCGGGTGAAAATACTGCACGATAGTGTCTTGGTATTTGGTGTAACACCCCTCCGCCCCTTTTTCAAAAAGGGTAAATTTCGTATGGAGTTCGTCGTTTGCAAACACTGCATCGACGCTTAAAAACTCCTCGTCGGTGTCGTTGCTCATACTCCCCTCCGCTACGTCGCTAAAACCGTAGCGGGTATTGATATCGGCGATA
This sequence comes from Sulfurimonadaceae bacterium, assembly GCA_028685945.1. Classification (GTDB taxonomy): domain Bacteria; phylum Campylobacterota; class Campylobacteria; order Campylobacterales; family Sulfurimonadaceae; genus Sulfurimonas. The sequence continues at coordinate 548 of JAQUCZ010000085.1, forward strand.
AAAACCCCGTTGTCGTTCAATTTTGCGGCAACGGCATCCAAAAACGCAAGCAGCGCATCGTGATTTAAAAAGTTTAGCACGTCAAAAATACTCACGATGGCATCGTAAGTACCTTCGACTTCGGAAACGTCGATACACTCCGCATCGAGCCCCTGCTCCCTGCACTCGGCAACCATCATGCTGCTTAGATCAACCCCTTTACATGCCACGCCGTCGCTCATCATGCGGCGCATAAAACCGCCGCGCCCGCACCCGACGTCTAAAAGGGTTTTTACCTCATACCCTTCAAGCTCGCTTCTGTAAAGATCGTAAAGCGCTTCGGTTGCTTCTTCGATCCCTAAAAGATGCTCCGCTTTGGCGTAAAGATCGAGGTTCGTCATCTTAGTTTTGCTCCGCTTTAATCACGCCGTTGATCTTCTCGTAAATATCGAGAACCTCCTCTTTTTTGGCAATAAAGCTGTTTTTGTTGGCTATAAGGTAGGTGGAGGACTCCATAATATCCTGCACCACTTCCAAACCGTTTTGCTTCATCGTAGCACCCGTTTCCACTACGTCCACGATCATATCCGCCAGTCCTATCAAAGGAGCGAGTTCAATCGAACCGTAGAGTTTGATGATATCTACGCTCACCGCGCGCTCTTCGAAATAGCGTTTGGTGATATTGACCATCTTGGAAGCGACTTTGATCTCGGGTTTGTCCAGATCGAACTTTTCTCCCTTTTTCATCCCGATAGAGACCTTGCAGCGTCCGCGTTTAAGGTCTAAAAGTCGGATCACGTCAAGCCCTTGTTCTTCTAGGGTATCAAGCCCCACCACGCCGATGTCGGCTGCTTGATGGAAAACGTAGGTCGCTACGTCTTGGTTGCGCACGAGTAAAAAACGGAATTTCGGCGTCTCTAAAATAAGTTTTCGATCGTCAAACTTGAAACTATCGCCGAAGATAGTCTCGAAAATCTCCAAGGTCTCTTTTGCGATACGACCTTTTGGAAGTGCTACGTTTAGCATAGTTTTGCCCTTTGTATTATCTTTTGCATCCCGCCGAACAAGAGGAGTTCGTCTATCGTGGCACGGGGGAATACACATGCCAACTTGCTTGCGTCTCCCCCCGTCAAAATAAGTTCCGTATTATGAGAGAGCACCTCTGCTTGAAGCGGTTTGAGGTATCCGTAACTTATGGCGTCTTGGGAATTTTTCGGCATTTTATCCAAATCTACCTTGTAGTTAAATGAGTAATCAAGCGCCGAAGAGATATTTTTATACGTTTGCTCCATCGCGCGCACACCGGGGTAGATAAATCCCCCCATAAATCTCCCATCCTGCACCTTATCGACCGTAATCGCGCTTCCCGCATCGATAATGATACCGCTCTTAATCGCCTCACATGCCATGATACGATCGATCCCCATCGTCTCGTAGTAGCGCGAACGATCTACGTGTCTCTCAAGATTGACCCAGTTTGCAAGAGGGGAAAGCTTTTGCAAAACGGCGGGATTGACGCAGATATAATAAACTTTTTCTTTGAGAGTACGAGGATCAAACGTAGCGGCATCCTCTTTTTTCTCATGCACGCCGTCGTAAAAATGGTACGAAGTGTTGCCGATGTCGCAAAGGAGCATTACTGAATTTTCCAACCGAGTTCGCCGAAAGCCTTTTGCGCTTTGGAACAAAGAGGCGCATCGATAAAGATAAGTTTGTGTTTGAAGTTATGGTCGCAATAAAGCGTAAGTTTTGCGTATATCTCTTCCATTTTTTTGACATCTTTTAGCAAAATTCTGCTTTTTTGGCTTAGCGCAAAAATCGCCCAAAAGTAACCCGTAGTATCGACCGCTTTGTAGATTTTAAGTTTATTGCGAATTCCGAGCTCTTTAGGTGCGATCTCTTGCATCTTTTTGTAGATTTTTCCCTTTTTCAAGAGCGATTCGACGATCATTTGCATATCTATTTCACACCCCTTTTAAAGCGTATAAGTAAGTCGCAATGGTAGCGAAATTATGCTTTATCTTTCTCCATAAAAGGGGGGTATATTTTTTTGATCACGTAGTACACTTTGCACCCGATACAGTAGTTAAAAACTATATCCAAAAAGGCACATGCCAAGTAGATCGAAGCGAGCGTAACGACGAGAGGGGCATTTTGCAGATAATGGGCAGATGCGAGCAAAATCATAAAAAATAAAGCGAAGTAATTTGCCAAACGCTTCGCGCCCGCATCGGCAAGAGCGGGTTTGAGACGTAAAAGCTTTTTAAGCCCGCGCGCAGAGATATAAAGCGGGGAGTATTTTTTATGGGCAAAAAGTTTCACGCCGAAGTCGTACACCAGAAAAAAGAGGATCATAACAAAATCGTAAAACAGATACATAGTAACCAAAGAACTCGCCAAAAGCGTGTTGAGTCTTGCAACGTTGGTATCTATCTTGGTAAATGAGAGCGGACAGGTAAACGACACGAAAAAAACCTTTTTTTCAAACTAATCATCAAATTTTAATCACATTTTCTTAAAGAGAGTTTTATTTATTTTTCTTATATTTTAAAAAGAGTTCGTTACAAGAATGTTACGAAAAACTACGTCAAAGCTTAAAGCGTCGTTTACGAACTCCGATTAAAGTATAGGAAAATGAAATAAGTGTTATAATCCCCGCTTAATTTTTAAGAATTTTATTTATAACGGAGAGCAGATGAAAAAATCGATTTGTATTTTTTGCGCCGCTTTTTTACTCCAATCATCCAATGCGTTTGCACAAAACTCGCTGACGCTCGATGAAGCGATCGAGATTATCAAAACCGAAAATCTCGAACTAAAAAGCGCCGCTTATGATATCCAAGCGGCACAAGCCGACAAAAACGCTGCCTTTGCAGCCCATTTTGGAAAGCTCGATCTTATCCAAGACGTTGCACGTTCTAATGATGCGGGAAACGTCTTCGGGTTTAAACTTGCATCCAGAGAAGCCAACTTCGGCGATTTCGGTTTTAGCGATTTTATGGCATGCCAAAACCCGCCGGTTCCCGCATACTGCACCAATATTCTCACGCGTGAACCCCACGACCTAAACTACCCCGAAGCAAGAAACTTCTTCCAAACCAAGCTCAAATACGAAGTGCCGCTTTTTACGGGGTTCAAAATCGCCGGCTACAACGAGATCGCCCAAGCGATGGCAAAAATGAAAACCCTTGAAAAAGAGCAGCTTCTCAATGAAAAAATCTACGAAACACGCAAAAGTTTTTACGATATGGCACTCCTTAAAGATGCAATCGGCAATCTTGAGATCATTCTTAAAAACATCCAAACGCTTGAGCATATGACCCAAGAGATGATCGCGGTGGGGTATGCCAAAAAGGTCGATCTTTTAGAGGTGCAAGCCAAAAAAGGGAACGTCGCACGCCTCGTACGCCAAATGCAATCAAACCAAGAGCTGCTTTACCACTATATTAGTTTTTTGCTCAACCAAGAGGTAAAAGCGATCCAACCCCCCTCTTCGGACGTAAACGAACCTCACTTTAGCGACGAAGAGATTTTACGTCGCAACATCGACATCCAAAAAGCCCATACGGGTTTAGTGGTGCGCTCCTCTATGGTAGACGTTGCACAAGCTTCTTACTACCCTACTCTGGGTGCTTTTGCCGAAATCTCTACGGCGGACGATACCTTTTTAGGCGATGCAAGCGATCATAAATCCTACACTCTCGGGGCACGTCTTTCGTGGAACCTCTTTAGCGGCGGGGGCGATTCTGCAGCACTCGAGAAATCACGCGTGGAAAAACTCAAAACCAAAACACAGGTGGAACTTGCAAAAAAAGGGATTATCCTCCAAGTCGCCAAAATCAGAACCGAGATCAAAACGTTTGATGCCGAGATAGATTCGCTCCAAAAAGAGCTCGCACTCGCAAACGAAATTTATAAAAACTACGAGGGGCGCTACCGTGAAAAACTCTCCTCTATGAGCGACGTTATCATTAAACAAAGCGAACAGATACAAAAAATCTTGCAACTGCAAGAGGTAAAAAACAAACGCAACGAGCGCATATTTGCACTTGAAAAACTAGCACACGGAGAACAACTATGAAAAAATTTTTAACCGCTTTAGCTCTTGGAGCTTCCCTTATTGCCGAAACGCTCACCCTCTCGGGAAGCGTCATCTCCGACAACCAAAAGATGATAACCAGCCGTTTTATGGGCTTTGTCACTACCGTTACGGTCTCCGAGGGAGATTACGTAAAAAAAGGGGATCTGCTCTATACCATCGACTCCAAAGAGATAGATTCGGCGCTTACGCAAGTACAGCTTGCAATCTCCCAAGCAGAACTGAGTTTGCAGATGTACCAAAACCAATACACCAACGTCAAACTCAACCTAGAGCGCCACAGAAGACTTTTGGCACAAGATATGGTTTCAAAATTTGAGGTCGAAAACCTTGAACTTGCCGAACAAAACCTTGCCGATATGATTATCATCGCGACAAAACAGGTCGAGCAGGCAAAAGCGCAGCTTGCAGAGGTGAAGAACCAATACCGCTACCTTAATATCGAAGCACCCAACGACGGCGTTGTCGTGGCATGTAACATAAAAGTGGGAGAGATGGCGATGCCGGGGATGCCCGCAATCGTACTTTCAGATTTAAGCGATCTTAAAATAACCGCCGAGATAGCCGAGGGGAACCTTGACCTTATCAAGCACGGCAAAAAAGTAACGGTAGAGATCCCTTCGTTAGGGCTCAAGCAGATAGGAACCGTAAGCGCCATTATTCCGAGTTCCAACCCGATGACTCACACGTTTAAGATCAAGGTTTCGTTTAAAAATACGAATAAAAGCGTTTATCCGGGGATGTACGCGACCGTGAATATAGACTAAGGCGGCTCTTATGAACCACGTAAAACCTTATATTCCCAAAGATATTGCAGGTAAGCTTGCAAGCGGCTTTTTAAAAAACCCTCTCACCATAGTGCTCGGGGTGTTTTTACTTGCTATCGGCTATATCTCCCTTATGGTGATGCCCCGCGAAGAAAACCCCCAAATGGTAGTAAGCGGCTCGACGGTAATCGTAGCCCTTCCGGGTGCGAGTGCCGCGGAGATACAAAAAGTGATCGTGCAGCCCTTGGAGCGCAAACTCAAAGAGGTTAAAGGGGTAGAAAATATTCAAAGTATGGCGATAGACAACGTAGGCGTCGTCAATGCCGCGTTTTTTATCGGTGAGAAAAAAGAGGAC
>JAQUCZ010000086.1 GCA_028685945.1 Sulfurimonadaceae bacterium
GACGTCCAATACTCCGACAAGTGGGATAAATTCGACGACGACAACGGCGAACAATCAATCGCATCGTGGACAACCCTCAACGCAAAAGTAAAACATGCCTTTAACAAGCATCTTGATTTTACTCTAGGAGTTAACAACATTACCGACAAAACCTACGCGCAGTCAAACACCTACGTCGATTTGACCCTTCTTAGTGCAGGAACCGAAACGATGCTCCTCAACGAACCGGGTCGCTATATCTACACGAACCTAGACATCAAGTTCTAGGAACTTTTTTCATTCACTCCTGTCACATGCCATGTTTGGCATGTGCTTCTAAATCAAGCTTTTTATCTTATCATCCGAAACGGCTATGATACGTCGCTCAAGACGGTTAAGCTGCTCTATAAGCTGTTTTGAAAGTGCTTCAAGCTCGACATACGCTTGCTTTGCCGCCGTTTTTTCCTCGTCGCTGATCGTCTCTTTTTTCATGCCGAAGAGGCTTTGGAAAAAACCTTTTGAAGGTTTGTTAAAATAGATTTTGTAGATTTCAAGATAGGTATCGTGCAGCTTGGTGTGAAGCTGTTCTATCTCCTGCATACATTCTAGAGGGTTGTTTGAAAGCGCATTGAGTTTCTGCCCGTCGGTATAAAACCATCTGCCGAATCCACATTCGGCCGAACTGATAGGAATAGAATCTTTTTCCACTTTTATGTCGTTAATAAGAAAATTCGCCCGTTGCACCCACTTGGCATGTGATGCTTTTGCGATTCTCATATGTTCTAATATTTCATGTTTTTCCATTATGTTAAAAAACCTCAAAAAAAATTGTCTAATAATAAAACGTTTTTATTACAATTTAGTACATCAAATAGGTTTAATTGTGTTTCTTAATTTTTAACTTATTATCACTGCTACACCTTCACATCAACTTTTATATTTTTACCCCATGCCATAGCAAAACGTCGCTATTTAAAACTCTCAATTTTACTCTTACTACTTCTTTGCTATAATCCTCTCTATTATATAAAAGGGTAGAGTTTATGAATCGTTTTGAAACGTTTAGTACGCAATTTGTCCAAAGTGTGGGTTCTAAAGAGGGGGCTGTTTCGCCCACTATCAGCGGCTCGGCTTCGTATGCCTACGGCGATCCGAAAACGGCGGAGGGGATATTTGAGGGTTCGGTGAAAAAACCGCTTTATTCGCGCATGGGAAATCCTACGACTGCGCGTCTTGAGAGCATTATGGCCGAGATGGACGGCGGTATCGGCGCGGTGGCGACGAGCAGCGGGATGGGGGCAACCGCTTTGGCTACGATGTCACTCTTGGCATGCGGTGATGAAATCATCAGTATCGGGGGGCTCTTCGGGGGAACCTACTCCTATTTTAACGAAACACTCAGCCGCTTCGGGATCAAAACCCGCTTTTTCGAGGTAGACGCGTATGACGCGATAGCACATGCCATAAACGACCGCACTAAAATCATCTTTGTAGAAAGTGTCGGCAACCCTAACATGCGCCTCCCGGACATCAAAAAAATCGCTTCCATCGCCGATGAAGCGGGGGTCGTGCTGATCGTCGACAACACCATCACCCCCATGAGCGTCTCCCCGCTCTCTTTGGGCGCTGATATCGTCGTCTACTCCACCACGAAAATCATCAGCGGAAACGCTTCGGCACTCGGCGGTTGCGCGGTTTTTCGCTCTATTAGCGAGGGGGAAGACAAATTCAAATCCCCGCGCTACGGCTTTTTAGAAAAATTCATCAAAGGTGCCGGTGCCATGGCTCTCATCCCAAACGCCAAGAAAAGAGCTTTGCGCGATTTTGGGATGAGTGCAAGCCCCCATGCCAGCTACCAAACGATGCTCGGGCTCGAAACCCTGCCGCTACGAATGGAGCGGATCGTACAAAGCTGCCAGACGATCGCACAAGCGCTCCATGCCAAGGGGTTCAACGTCAATCACCCCTCACTTACATGCCACAAAGATCACGTCCGCTATAAACAAGATTTTAAAAACGGTTGTGGTACACTTTTGACTTTGGATTTCTCCACCAAAGAGCGGGCATTTGCGTTTTTAAGCAAAACAAAAATTGCGACGCTCACGGCAAACATAGGCGACAGCCGCACTTTGGCGCTCCACATGGCTTCTACCATTTATCGCGATTTTGGCGCCGAGGAGCGAACATTTTTGGGGATCACCGAAGGGCTTGTGAGAGTTTCTATCGGACTTGAAAATCCGCAAGATATCATCAACGATTTCGTAGCGGCATGCCAAGAATAATTTTCTTTAGAGGTAACTAATGGCAAACCACGTAGATTTAGAGATTAAACACGAAGTAAAGATTAAACATCCCAAAAAGTATAAAGTGTTTTTGCTCAACGACGACTACAGTTCGATGGATTTCGTCATCGATATTCTTATGACTATTTTTCACAAAAGCTACAACGAAGCCGAAGCGATCATGCTTGAAGTGCACAAAAAAGAGCGCGCCGTTTGCGGCGTCTACACCCACGAGATAGCCGAAACCAAAGTTATGCAAGTACATAAACGCGCACGCGAAAACGGTTTCCCGCTCAAAGCCACCATGGAAGAGGAATAGATGATAAGCCCCGCACTCAACAATATTTTTCAAAAATCGATCCTCTATGCCAAAGAGCTGCACCACGAGTATCTCACGATTGAGCACGTATTCTACTTTTTGCTAAGTTCCCCCGAGGGTGCCCACATCATCTCCATCTGCGGCGGCGACGTGGAGAAGATGAAAGAGCTGCTGCACAACTATATAGTAAAAAATATCGACGCACTCCCCGAGGGGATCAACCAAGACCCCTATGAAAGCGTCGCGCTTTCGCGCCTGATTGATGGCATGGTGAAGCATATCCAAAGCGCAGGGCTTAAAAGTGCCGACGTAGGGGATTTGCTTGCGGCGCTTTACGATGAGGAGGAGACATTCTCTTACATGCTCTTGGAAGAATACCAGATATCGCGCCTCGACATCTTGGAAGTGATCTCCCACACCGACATTAAAAACCCTTCCCAAGCCCAAGAGAGTTTCTTGGAAAAATTTTCGATCAACCTTCTGCAAAAAGCAAAAGAGGGGAAAATCGATCCTGTAATCGGACGCGACGAAGAGATAAAAAGAGTGATCCAGATCCTCTGCCGCCGCAAAAAAAACAACCCTATACTCGTAGGCGAAGCGGGCGTAGGAAAAACAGCGATCGCCGAAGGGTTGGCACTAAAAATCGTAGCAGACGAGGTTCCGGGCATCATTAAAGGCTCCGAACTTTTCGCACTCGATTTAGGTGCCATGCTAGCGGGAACAAAATACAGAGGAGATTTTGAAAAGCGCCTCAAAGGGGTTATGGATGAGCTAAAATCCCATCCGCATGCCATACTTTTCATCGACGAGATTCACACCCTTATAGGTGCGGGAAGCACGAGCGGCACGATGGATGCAGCAAACCAGCTCAAACCCGCACTTGCTTCAGGCGAACTCAAATGTATGGGTGCTACAACCTACGCGGAGTACCGCAACGGATTTGAAAAAGACAAAGCCCTTAGCCGACGCTTCTCAAAAGTGGATATCAACGAGCCTTCGCGCAAAACAAGCTATCTGATACTTCAAGGGCTCAAAGAGCGCTACGAAACGCATCACGGAGTTACATTCACCGACAAAGCACTTAAAGCTGCGGTCGATCTCTCCAAACGCTATATGAACGACCGTTTTCTACCCGACAAAGCGATCGACCTTATCGATGAAACGGCGGCATCGTTCCATCTGAAAAAAGAGCCGAAAAACAGAATAACCGCCAAAGATATAGAAAAAACCGTAGCACGTATTCTAGGGATATCGGGCGGTTTTGTTAAAAAAGACGAAACGGCGGCACTTGCTACTCTTGAAGCATCACTCAAACAAAGTGTCATCGGGCAGGACAAAGCAGTCGCAACGGTAACGCAGGCAATCAAACGCTCAAAAGCGGGGCTTACTCCTAAAAACAAACCGATCGCTTCGTTTTTATTTTCGGGTCCGACGGGAGTAGGAAAAACAGAACTTGCCGCCGCTCTTAGCAGAGAGCTCGGTATCCATTTCGAGCGTTTCGATATGAGCGAATATATGGAGAAACATGCCATAAGCCGTCTAGTCGGCGCACCTCCGGGCTATGTCGGATTTGAGCAAGGAGGGCTTCTCACCGAAGCGATAAAAAAACACCCTTACTGCGTGCTGCTTTTAGACGAGATCGAAAAAGCACATCCCGATTTGGTCAATGTTCTCCTGCAAGTGATGGATAATGCAACTCTAACCGACAACAACGGCACCAAAAGCGATTTTCAAAACGTAATCCTTATCATGACCTCCAATATCGGGGCAACGGCGCGCGGTGTAATGGGATTTAATAAAGATACCTCCCTTGCGCAACATGAGGAGTTAAAATCGTTTTTTACCCCTGAATTTCGCAATAGACTCGATAGCGTCGTAGAGTTTTCCCACTTAAATCTAGAGGTTGTAGAGGGGATTGTCGCCAAATTTATCCAAGAGCTTAACAACGACCTGAAAAAGAAAAAAATTGTAATTAGCCTATGTGAAGAAGCAAAACTCTTTATCGCAAAAAGCGGTTACTCAAAAGAGATGGGAGCAAGACCGCTTAAACGTTTTATTCAAGAAAATATCACCGATAAACTCAGCGATGCTATATTATTCGGAGAACTTAAACACGGAGGCGAGGTAAAAGTCAAATTTGAAAATCATCTTATTTTAAAGTTTCAACCTCTTCAATCACCCCAAACCGATGACACAAATTCCCAAGCTTCATAAATACGATTTTACCTTTCCCGATCCAAACAACGCCACGGAGGACGGGATCGTGGCATGGGGCGGCGATCTGAACCCTACAAGACTCCTTAAAGCATACAGAGAAGGGATATTTCCGTGGTACGGAAAAAATGACCCCATACTGTGGTGGTCACCCGATCCTAGGCTTATTTTAGAGCTCGACGAGTTTAGGCTTAGCCGCTCACTCAAAAAAAGTGTCAAAAAGTTCACCTATAAAATAGATACCCAATTCGTACAAGTGATGCAAAACTGCGCTACAACGCCAAGAGAGGGACAAAGCGGGACATGGATCAACGATGATATGATTGAAGCTTATGAGGTACTTTATGGCATGCAAAAAGCTCACTCAGTAGAAGCTTATAAAGATGGCAACCTCGTAGGTGGACTTTACGGGCTTAGCATAGGTAAAATCTTTTGCGGCGAATCTATGTTCGCACACGAGAATGATGCGTCCAAAGCAGCATTTACAATTCTCGTAGCACACCTAAAAAAATGGGGTTACGATTGTATAGATTGTCAAGTTCCGACAAACCATCTCAAAAGCCTCGGTGCAAAAGAGATTCTTAGAAAAAAATTTTTACAAAGAATAAAGCAAAACGGTTTTGAAGATATCCAAATAAGATGGGAATTAGATCAAGAAATTATGAAAGATTTTTTGGCATGTTAATTTGAAAGTTAATTGAGTTTAAGACTCTATGTTATTAAAGAATTGTCTAAGATGTAAAAAGTAAAAGAAAAGTCAGTGATTAAAAAAGTGGATTTTAAAGTGGATGTAAAGAATTTGATCAACTAGGCGGCGACCTACGTTCCCACATCTGAAAGACGCAGTATTATCAGCGATGAGAGGCTTAGCTTCCGGGTTCGGAATGGGGCCGGGCGTTTCCCTCTCTCTATAGCTAC
>JAQUCZ010000087.1 GCA_028685945.1 Sulfurimonadaceae bacterium
CGAGCCTCCCGCATTAAATTGGCGAAATTATACAGCACTTAGCTTATTTAGATATAATCGACGCGAAAAAATAAGAGAAGGAGCCTGCTTATGGTCACGGTAGAATTTTTAGGACCGATACAAAAACAACCTCTCCGATTAGAGATAACGAATCTGAATCAATTAGCGTCGATTTTACAACAAGACGAAGAGCTTGCCAAGTGGCTCGGCAATTCGGCGGTAGCGGTGAACGACACGCTGGTTTCAAGCTTGGATACGCAACTCAAAAGCGGCGATAAAATCTCTTTGTTGCCGCCTGTTTGCGGAGGGTGATGCGTGCTGTATCTCTATGAGGGTTCACTCGATGTTCCGACGATTTTAAAAGAGTGGTACGAAGCGGAAGCGACAAGCAATTACGGGGCTTTTATCCCGTTTGTCGGAACGGTGCGCGATGAAGAGGGGATAGAGGGGCTCAGCTTCGATATCTATGAGCCTATCCTTAACTCGTGGTTTGAGGCGTGGGCGCAAAAAGCAAAAGAGCGCGGTGCGATTATCAAGATGGCACACAGCCGCGGTGATGTTATGAACCACGAATCCTCTTATATTGCGGCGGTTTTTTCCCCTAAACGAAGGGTTGCATTGGAGTTTATCGAAGAGTTCGTCGAAGATTTTAAAGCAAGCGCGCCTATATGGAAATACGACCTGATCGGGGGAAAAAGGGTGTACGCACTCGATCGCTCGACGGCGATGCAGGGGAGCGGTATTTTGGGAGCCAAGGGATGAGTTTGTTATCGTACGAGACAAGCAAAAATATGCTTGATCTGCTTGAGGTTCCAAAACTCCGCTATGAAAACGTGCCTCTAAGCGATGCTTTGGGGCGCATCTTGGCATGTGACGTCGTAGCAGAGTATAACGACCCGAAATTCCCGACCGCTTCTATGGACGGATACGCAATCAAGTATGCAGATCAAGAACTCTCTACTTTGACGATCGTAGGCATAAATCCCGCAGGGAATGATGAACAAAGGATGCTGCAAGAGGGGGAATGTATTAAAACCTTTACGGGTTCTAAAATGCCCGAAGGTGCCGATACCCTGCTGCCGATCGAGAACGTCGAGGCGGTCGATGGGCAGATTCACATTGCGCAAAAAGTTGCCAAAGGGTTCGCGGTGCGCGCCGTTGGCGAGGGGTACAAGGCGGGCGAGGTTCTTATAAGGGAAGGAAGCCGCATCGGATTTGTCGAGATCGGCGTGATGGCGGCGCTCAATCATGTACATGCCAAGGTGGTACAAAAACCTCGTGTCGCCGTTGTGGCAACGGGAAGCGAGATCGTCGATCTGGGAAAAACGGCACAAAACGATGCGCAGATACGAAGCTCCAACAACTATACGCTCGCGGCGCTGTTTAGAGCCGCGGGTGCGCAGAGCGTGCAGTTGGGCGTCGTGGGGGATGAGAAAGCCGCGATACTCAAAGAGCTCGAAAACGGCTTGGCATGTGCCGACATTCTCGTAACCACGGGCGGGGTGAGCGTGGGGGATTACGATTTCGTCAAAGATATCGTCCCCCGTTTGGGTGCGGAGGTGATCTACAAAGGGATCGCCATCAAGCCCGGACGCCATATTATGCTTGCCAAAAGGGGGGAGAAGTTTATCGTCTCCCTACCGGGATTTGCCTACTCCTCAAGCGTTACGGCTATTTTGTACGTTCTGCCGCTCATTGCAAAGATGCTCGGCAAAGAGCAGCCCTACAGCGTGGTTGCGGCAAAACTCAAAGAGCCTTTTAGAAAAAAAACAAACATGACCGAATTTCGCGCATGCAACGTTTGCGTCGAAGACGGCGAATATTTCGTCGATTTTGCAGGGAAAAAAGAGGGGAGCTCCGCCATTTTGATCAACCTTTTGGGAGAGAGCGCCCTCATGGTAAGCGGAGAAGAGGATCAAACGCTCGAAGCGGGAACATTTGTGAACGTTATTCTCTTAAATGAGTTCTAAAGTAGTAAGTGGGGGTCTTTTGACACTTTTTTGACACGCTTTTTATGTATAATTCCGTAGTATAGATTATGTTGTGAAAAGGTGTTTTTATGCGCTTATATTTAGTTTCTTTGCTTTTTTTATTGTTTGTAAGCGGTTGCAGTGCCGTAGTAAAAGTCGATAACGATTTTGTGCACATGAATGATACGGCGCAAAAAAAACAGAATGTTACGATTGTTTTACTGGGTTTGAACAACTATACCGATACACCGCAGGCGGGGTTGCGTGCGGCGAATTTGGTTGAAGGCGTTTTGCGCTCGCAAGAATATAAAGTTGTCTTACATGCCATGCCCGAACGCTATGAATTGCAAGAAGCTTTACAAAAAGCAACACAGGAGGGGGGAACCTACCTTTTGTACGGAGGGGTGAGTGAGTGGCGTTATAAAACGGGCATAGACGGAGAAGCCGCCGTGAGCCTCATGCTTTCGTTGGTCGATCTAAAAACATCGCAAGTCGTATGGAGTGCAACCGCATCCGACACGAGCTGGAGTAATAGTTCTTTAGGGACGTTAGCACAAAATCTGATTCAAAAAATGCTTGTGCGCTAATCAGTTTTTATGAAAACCATTAACAAGCGTCAGAAAAAAGAGCGTAGCAAAAAACATGAACTGATGCAACGGCTTCAGGATTTTGCATATTTTGAAACAGTTTTTATTACTTTATTGTATCTGCTTATTGGGTATATTATCAATCCCGAAGATATATGTATCACACAAAGTTATATCTCCTATATGGTGGTTTTGTTAGCACTTATTACATTGTTTCACGGTTTTGAAAAAGGGATGCTTGCTACGGGCATACTCGCACTGGCAATGTGGTTTTCGTACGAACAATTTTTGTATGTGGATTTTTTGGTTGCGTTGATGATGATGCTTCTTTTTAGCGAATTTCATTACTATTGGACGCGCAAAATCAAAGAAGCGCAAACAAACGCACAATATTACGAATTAAAACTTAATGAGCTTTCTCGGGCATTTTATACGCTTAAAACTTCTCACGACCAATTGGAAAAAAATTACGTTATTAAACCTATGAGTTTGCGTAATTCTCTTAAAACGATTAAGGATTCGCAAGGTGATATCACGGAAAAGTATGAAGATTTTTTAAAACTGCTTCGTACGTCGTTTAACGTCTCACTTGCACAAACTGCATTGCAAGATGAATCTACGCAAGAATATAAAGTGATCCACGCTTTTAGTGCCCATGATCAAACGGTAGACTTTCACGATATTTTGATCCAAGAAGTGCTCCAAAAGAAAAAACCTATCTATATCAGTGACGATACTAAGAAAAAAAGCCGTTATATCGCGGTAATTCCGGCTTTATATTTTGACGAAGTCAAGGGATTACTTTTGATTGAAAAAATGCCTTTTATGTCTTTTAATAAAGAAAACTTAACATCTATCTCCATTTTATTTGAGTATTTTGTGAGCGAGATGCGCAAAGCCGCTATCTTGGAGCGTGAAAACTTTTTATCGATGATTTCGGATGAAGAGTTCCGTTACGAGTATTTTAGATTAGAAGAGATTTACAAACTTTATCAAATCGATTCTCTTACTTTTGTGATTAAATTGCACGATCCATTGCTTGCTGAACGATTGTTTATAACTACGAAAAATATTTTCCGTTCTTTAGATATGGCAGTTAAGGTTGAGACAGAGGGTTCGTCCTGCATCGTCCTTTTATTCCCTTTTGCCGATGCTGCGGCAGGATACGGTTTTTTAAATCGTTTGCTTTTGAAATTGGGTGATGTCAATCAAAACGACTATGAAACGATGACGTTCGGTTATTCAAAAGCATCATTACTTGAACATTATTTGAGTAGTTCTCGTGAACGCTGAAACGGTCTATTTTGGAATAGAAATAGGATATCTTTTCCTATTGCATATTATAGGTTGTGCAGTAATCTCTTATGTTGCTTTGCAATTTCTTAGGGAGCGGTTTCCTGCTTCAAAACAAAGTGCTTTCTTCTTTGTCTTTTTATTGAATCTTGCGATACCGATTTTGGGATATTTTTTTTCTTTATGGATTGCATATTATTTGAAAAATGTGCGCTACAAAGAGACATTAAGTGATGTCCATTTTGTAAACCTTGATGAGTTTAGTACCCACTTTATCGATGTAGAGCGTGCTTTTGGAGAGGGCTCCATGTATGAACTTTTGCAAAACGATTATGTGTCTACATCTTTAAAAATTAAAGCGATTGTTTCCATGTCGGATAACCTCTCGCAAAAAAATATCTCCATTATCAAACATACGCTTTCGAGTAACAACGACGAAGTACGCCTCTTTAGTTTTGCCGTAATAGACAAAATCGAGCGTGGAATCAATCAAAAAATTCATAAAAATTTGGGAAAGTTTAATACTCACGTAAATCTTAAAAAAAAGGCTGCAATTGCAAAAGAGTTGGCATCTCTTTATTGGGAGATGATCTATTATGAACTTTCCGAAGATTCTTTACGGGATTATTTGCTTGAGGAAGTGGTTAAATATATCCTGATCGCTAAAAAAGAGTTTCCGTACGATCTCAAATTGAATGTGATGCTCGGGCGTGTTTATATGCTATTGCAAGAGTATGAAAAAGCAGCGACCGAATTTACATATATCATGGAGATGAATTTAGATGAAAATGCTTTTGTCGGACCTTATTTGGCAGAGATCAATTTTAATGCAGGAAATTATAAAACGGTACAATCGATTATGAGTCATATCAACGGATTGCATTTAAATAGCACGCTGCATCCTATAGTACAACAATGGAGGGCGGTGTGAGCAAATATATACGCAAAAGCGAATCGGTCGATGTCATGCTTTTGGCGGAAGGTACATACCCTTATATAAGAGGAGGCGTCTCTTCATGGATAGCACAATTGATGGCGGGTCTCCCGCAAATAAAGTTCGGCATTTGTTTTGTAGGCGCTCAAGAAAGTGAATACGGTGATATGCGCTATACTTTGCCGGATAACCTCGTACATCTTGAAGTGCACTATATGTTCGACGGAGATACGCCCCCTGTGCAAAAATTAAAAGGGGAGAAAAAAAGTTTTGATGCAGTAAGGGAATTGCATCGTTCTTTCGCGCAAAAAGGGGGAGAAATTCCTGCAATGATGCAAAAAATCGATTTTTACATGAAAGAGGTAACGTTTGAACATTTTCTTTATTCGGAACACTCTTGGGAGTTTCTTAACGAGTGTTACATGAAAAACTGCCCCGATGTGCCTTTTATCGATTATTTTTGGACACTTCGAAATATCCATAGACCTATATGGATTTTAGCACGAATAGTACAAAATTTTCCTACGGTAAAGCTTTTTCATGCACCTTCTACGGGTTATGCAGGTTTCTTGGGTGCTTTGGGATCTTACACGAAAGATGTTCCGTACATTTTGACCGAGCACGGTATATATACCAGAGAACGTAAAATAGATATGTTGAGTGCAGATTGGGTCAGTTTTAGAAAATCACCTCTTTTGAAGCAGCTCGAGGAGTTTAATTATATTAAAAAGATGTGGGTGAATTTTTTTGAAAAAATAGGAGAGTTCTCTTATAAAAGAGCCTCTCATATTTTATCGCTTTATCCCGGAGCACAAAAGATTCAGATCAGCTTCGGAGCGCAAGAGGCAAAAACGAAAGTGATCCCCAACGGCGTCGACGTCGATGCGCTTAAAGCGACGATGCAGGAGCGTATCGATC
>JAQUCZ010000088.1 GCA_028685945.1 Sulfurimonadaceae bacterium
CCCTCGGAGATGGATGCACCGTTAGTGTAACATGACAAAGAAATAATCAATTTAATAATAAAGGAACAAAATGAAATTTAGCGGAACAAACGTATTGGTAACAGGTTCGAGTCGCGGTATCGGCGCAGAGATTGCAAAAGTATTGGCGGGATACGGTTTAAAAGTATGGATCAACTACAGAAGCGGCGCGGCTGAAGCAGATAAAGTAAAAGAAGCGATCGAAGCAGCAGGCGGTAGAGCCGCAGTGATCGGTTTTGACGTAAGCAACGAAGATGCTTTCGTCGATGCGATTAAAACGATCGTCGATTGCGACGGGGAACTTTCTTACCTTGTTAATAATGCAGGAATCACGAACGATAAACTTGCACTCCGTATGAAGACGGAGGATTTTATGAGCGTGATCAATGCGAATTTGACCTCTTGTTTTGTGGGGTGCCGCGAAGCAATGAAGGTGATGCGCAAGAAAAAATTCGGCTCGGTGGTCAATATAGCCTCTATCGTAGGTGAAACGGGCAATGCAGGGCAAACAAACTACTCTGCAAGTAAAGGCGGGGTGATCGCGATGAGCAAAAGTTTTGCGCTCGAAGCGGCAACGAGCGGCATCCGCTACAATACTATCACCCCGGGCTTTATTGCAACCGAGATGACCGATGTTTTAAGCGATGAGATAAAAGAGAGTTTTACTTCAAAAATCCCGATGGGACGTTTCGGAAATGCGGCAGAAGTAGCCGAAGCAACGGCATTTTTGCTTTCGGATCATTCAAGCTACATCACGGGCGAAACCCTCAAAGTCAACGGCGGGATGAATATGGCATAAGAGATTTTTCTCTTATGTAACAACCCTCTCAACCCTTTAGCTATTTTCCCTTGCTTTTCACATAACTTAAGTTAATTATGCTACAATTACGAGATTTTATACTTAAATACAGGAGCTATAATGGCACTTTTGGATGATATTAAAGAAGTAGTAGTTGAGCAATTAAGCGTTAACCCGGACGAAGTAAAAGAGGACTCTAAATTCGTTGAGGACTTAGGTGCTGATAGCCTTGATGTTGTTGAACTAGTAATGGCTTTAGAAGAAAAATTCGATATCGAAATTCCTGACGATGAAGCAGAGAAAATTCAAACTGTGAAAGATGTAGTAAACTACATCGAAAGCAAATAGTCGTAATTTGAGATAAATTTTTACCGAAGTGCGCTTCGGTAAAAATATTTTTAACAATAAGCTTGCAGGCTGATTTTTAAAAGTATTTTATATATTTTTTTTAGGAGAATATTGAATGAGAAGAGTCGTAGTTACCGGTATAGGCATGATCAATGCGGTTGGAAATGATAAAGAGAGTTCTTTTAAAGCGATTTGCAACGGTGAGTGCGGTATAGACACCATCACTCTTTTTGATCCGAGTAACTACAGCGTAACGATAGCGGGAGAGGTAAAAAACTTCGACCCCGAAAGCGTTATGGATGCAAAAGAGGTGAAAAAAGCAGATCGCTTTATCCATTTGGGTCTTAAAGCGGCGCAAGAAGCGATGCAAGATGCGGCTATCCCCGAAGGGACGGATATGGAGCGTTTTGGGATCAGTGCAGGTTCGGGTATCGGCGGATTGCCGGCTATCGAGAGAAACTCGATTATTATCGAAACAAAAGGTCCAAGAAGAATCTCCCCTTTCTTTATCCCTTCGGCACTCGTAAACATGCTCGGCGGATTCGTATCGATCGAGCACGGTACCAAGGGACCAAACCTATCAAGCGTTACTGCTTGTGCGGCAGGGACACATGCCATCAACGAAGCCGTTAAAACGATTATGTGCGGCGGAGCGGATAAAATGCTCGTCGTAACGGCAGAATCGGCAGTGACGGGTGCAGGCGTAGGGGGATTTGCTTCTATGAAAGCACTCTCGACTCGTAACGACGATCCTAAAAAAGCTTCCCGTCCGTTTGACGCAGAGCGTGACGGGTTCGTCATGGGCGAGGGTGCGGCTGCACTTGTATTGGAAACATACGAAGATGCGGTTGCACGCGGTGCGCATATTTATGCTGAGATCGCAGGCTTCGGCGAGAGCGGCGATGCGAACCATATCACCACTCCGAGCCTTGACGGTCCGGCACGCGCTATGAAAGCGGCATACGCAATGGCGGGCAAACCTAAACTTGATTACGTAAATGCACACGGTACGAGTACGCCGATCAACGACAAAAACGAAACGGCAGCGTTAAAAGATTTGCTCGGCGGTAAAGAAAACTGCCCGCCGATGAGCTCTATCAAAGGGCAAATCGGTCACTGCCTCGGTGCCGCAGGGGGAATTGAAGCGGTCGTATGTTTAATGGCGATGCGTGATAGTATCATTCCTCCGACAATCAACTATGAAAACCCCGACGAGAACTGCGATCTCGATTATGTTCCAAACGTAGCGAGAAAAGCGGAACTGAGCGTGGTAATGAGTAACTCTTTCGGTTTCGGTGGGACAAACGGCGTTGTTATCTTCAAAAAAGTCTAAACGAAGGAACGACGTTGGCTACCTACTTAGATTTTGAACAAAAAATAAAAAACATCCAAGAAGATATCGTGGCTGCACAGGTGCGCCACGATACACATGCGGTTGAAATTCTGCAAAAATCATTGGAAAAAGAGGTTGCTAAAACCTACAAAAACCTCTCTCCTTACCAAAAACTTCAGTTGGCACGTCACCAAGACCGCCCTTATGCTATCGATTATATCAATCTTATTATGCGTGACAAGTACGAGATTCACGGAGATAGACACTTTAGCGACGATGCGGCTATCGTATGTTTTATGGGGTATATCGGCGGCGAAAAAGTGATGGTAATCGGAGAGCAAAAAGGGCGCGGTACCAAAAACAAGCTCAGAAGAAACTTCGGTATGCCCCATCCAGAGGGGTATAGAAAAGCGCTTCGTGCGGCAAAACTTGCCGAAAAATTCAACATGCCTCTTTTGATGCTCATCGACACTCCGGGTGCGTATCCTGGTCTGGGTGCCGAAGAGCGCAACCAAAGCGAAGCGATCGCTAGAAACCTTTTGGAACTCTCCCAGCTTGATACCCAGACAATCTCCGTCGTTATCGGCGAAGGGGGAAGCGGAGGTGCGCTTGCTATCGGTGTTGCCGATAGACTTGCCATGATGCGCTACTCCGTATTTAGCGTTATCTCTCCCGAGGGGTGCTCGGCTATTTTATGGAACGACCCTGCAAAAGCGGAAGCTGCAACCAATGCTATGAAAATCACAAGTGAAGACCTTAAAGAGTTGGGTCTTATCGATGCGGTGATCGACGAACCGCTTATCGGAGCTCATAGAGATAAAGAGGGAAGTGCAAAAGCGCTTGCCGATTATTTTCTCAACGAACTTGCCGCATTGCGCGCTATGAGTGCGCAGGAGCGCATGGATGCACGCTACCAAAAACTTGTAGGCGTAGGTGCTTTTTCGGAGTAATCACTCCGAAATATTTTCCTCTTCTCCGCAGCATATTTGCGGATCGAATTTTGGGCGTTTAAGTCTTTTTCCCTCTTTTGAAAACCGTATAAGTTCTTCCACCGTTTTTACGTTTGTATCAAGATGTTGCAACGATAAGATAAAAAGTTTGTAGGTGGTCATAACGTCCGACATTGCCCTGTGGTGGGTTGCTTCGGGGTGCAGATCAAAGGCGCTGTTAAGATAAGAAAGGGCGTAGCGGTAAGATTCTAGGGTTCTCTCGGCAAGTGCCAAAGAGCAAAGCGTGCGATTTAGCAGGGGTTCTAGCCCGATCTTTTGCATACTTTGGGAGATGAATTTAAAATCGAATTTGACGTCGTGTGCTACGAAAACGGAGTCTGCCAAAAAGATTTTAAACTTGTGAAGCACCTCGTTAAGCGGCGGAGCATCTTTGGTATCCGCTACGCTGATCCCCGTAATTTGCGTAATATGCTCGTTGATTTGGCTACATGCCACGAGAGATTCGAATTTGTCGATAATAGCGCCGTTTTGCACCTTTACCGCTGCTATCTCTATGATCTGGTGTTTGTCGATTTTAGAGCCGTTGGTCTCGATATCTACGATACAAAAAACAGCTTCTTCAATAGGGAGAAACTTTGTTTGAAAGAAAAACAACCCCTCTTTTTTTACGATCTCCAATCCTTGTGCATGCCAAAGCTCAAGACTCAAGTCGATATCCTCTTTGAGCTGCTTTTTAAGCGTTTCGAGAGCTAAACCGCTTGTTGCAAGTTTAGAGATACTTTTTTGGTCGAGGCGGAGATTGCTATCGGGCATGCGCGATAAACTCTCTTACTTTTTGCTTCTCTTTTTTCCCGTAAGAAAGCTCAACGCCGCTGCTGACGTCTACGCCGTAAAAACCGTATTTTTTAACGGATGCGACGTTTTTTGGGGTAAGCCCGCCCGCTAGGATAATTTTAGAGCAGTCGATCCCCTCGAACCATTCGATATTCAGGCGCTTTCCCGAACCTCCGTAGGCTTCGCAATAGGCATCTACGAGTCTGTATTCCTGCGCATAAAGCAAAACATCTTCGGGCTTTTGCGCCCTGATTACTTTAAGATAAGGCACTTGCAGGGCACCGAAAAAAGCCTCGTCTGCTTCAAAATGGATCTGCGCCAAAGTTGCACTCGCCTCTTGGCATGTAGCATTGATAAACTCGGGAGTTTCGTTGACGAATAAAGCTACTTTTTCAATGAACGGCGGCAATTGCTTGATGATGGCATGTGCCTCTTTGGGGGCTATGTAGCGAGGGGAGGGTTTGTAAAAAACGAAACCGAGCGCGTCGGCTCCCGCATCGATCGCAATCATGGCATCTTCATAAGAGGTGATGCCGCAGATTTTGACTCTCATAC
The DNA here is from genome assembly GCA_028685945.1 of Sulfurimonadaceae bacterium. GTDB lineage: Bacteria > Campylobacterota > Campylobacteria > Campylobacterales > Sulfurimonadaceae > Sulfurimonas. Next base: position 4,838 of record JAQUCZ010000088.1, read on the forward strand.
CTGCAGGCTCTTGATCGCTTCTTGTTTGCTTGGATGGTTAAAAACATAACTTCCCGCAACGACGATATCGACACCTACCTCTTTGAGAAGCATGACGTTTTTATCGCTTACCCCTCCGTCAACCTCAATGAGGCAGTTCGGATTGAGGCGGTTGCGCATCTCATTCAGGCGTGCTGCTTTTGGAATAACGCTCTCGATAAAACTCTGCCCTCCAAAACCGGGATTGACGCTCATCAAAAGCACCATATCGAGGTCTTGAAGCAAAAATTCGATCGATTCGGGCGGGGTGTGCGGGTTAAGCACGATAGCGGGTTTGATCCCCAAAGAGCGAATTTTTTGGATCAAACGGTGGGGGTGCTTCTCCTCTTCGATATGAAACGAGATATACTCGGGTTTAAGAGGTGCGAAAAGTTCGACGAAAAAAGTGTTGTTTTCTACCATGAGATGGACATCGAGAGGTTTCGTTGCAGCTTTTGCAATGGCGCTTACGACGACGGGTCCGATGGTGAGGTTGGGGACGAAATGCCCGTCCATTACGTCTACGTGAACCAGATCGCAACCCGCTTCGCAGATGGCTTTGACGTCACGCTCTAAGTTTCCAAAATCTGCAGATAATACGCTGGGAGCTACAAGCATCTCTTTCCTTCAAGCAATTTTTGAGCGAATTTTACAGCTTTCTTATTAAGAACTCCCTTTTACCGCGTAAGAAAAAATAAAAATTTATCATCATCAAACGAGAGATCCACCTGCACCCCTTTGCGCCCTTCGATAATCTCTAAAAGGGAGTCGATATGTTCGTAGGTTCGAGGCAGGGTAATATCGACCCGCACGTTATGGTCGGAGAGGAGAGTTTTGA
>JAQUCZ010000089.1 GCA_028685945.1 Sulfurimonadaceae bacterium
GGTTCTTCATTTTGTCTTCGTATTCGAGCATATCGACGCCGTTTCTAAATTCGATACCGAATTTTACGTTGTCCATAGCGGTGTTTTTTTTCACTTCGGTAAGAGTCTTGGTAGTAGATTTTTGCTGTTTTTTAAGTTTTTCGACCTCTTTTGTGAGTTTTTCTACCTGCGTTTGCAAATCGGTGTTCGCAGCAAGAGATGAACCTAAAAGAGCGATTGATACAGCTAAACTTATCTTTTTCATACTATTTCCTTATAAAATTTCGGGCAATACTAGCATAAATTAGTAATGATTATTAAATGGATTTGTTTTAGTTATATTTTAAAAAGCCGTATATTCTTCGTAACATAGGCTTTAGCCTGTAAAGAGAGTGTTCGTACGGACTGAAGTCCGTGTTACGGGGGAGGATTTTGTAACACAGGCTTTAGCCTGTAAGATGACGTCGAAAATGCTCATACGACTAAAGTCCGTGTTACGGGGGAGGTATTTTGTAACACAGGCTTTAGCCTGTAAGATGACGCCCTGAGTGTTTGTACGATTGAAGTCCGTGTTACGAAAGTGCGCACATGCCATACAGATGCGGCGAGGAGCGCATCTTCGAATGTGGTTAATAGATTTTATTGATAAGTAATTGCAAAGAGACTTTGGAGTTAAACTCGTTTTTGCTTACGGTGTAGCTGCACGTGAGCTTTCTATCGTCGGGCATTTCCAAAACTTGGCGAAAGAGTACCAATTCAAGGGTTTTTCGCTCGTGGGGGAACTGGCGTACGCTGATGCGGCAGTGGGAGCGCTCTTTGCCCATAGGGGTGATGCTTATGATCTCTGCGTCTTTCATAAGAAAAGAGGGGCGGGGGTTTGCCTCTCCGTAGGGTTCAAAATGCTCGAGCAGTTGCAAAAGTTCAAAATCGATCGCATCGCTCTCTATGATGCCGAGCACTTTCTCTTTGGGAAGAAAATCGCTGCGATCGAGTTTTGCGGCGCTTTGGTTGATCGCTTTTGTAAAATCTTCTATCGCTTCGGTGAGAATCGAAAGCCCCGCTGCCATTTTGTGCCCGCCGAATTTTTCCAAAAAATGTTCGTTGGCATGTAAAAGATCGTAGATGCTCACCTCGCCGAGACTTCGCGCACTTCCCTTGGCATGTGTGCTCTCAATGCTCAAAACGATGGCGGGGCGAGAGTATTTGTCCACAAGGCGTGAAGCGACGATCCCCACGACCCCCTCGTGCCACCCTTCGCCCGCTACGACGAGTACGTCGGGGAGGGTGTCGAGTGCTTCTACTTGCGCGATCGCCTCTTGGGTGGTGAGTGCTTCGGTCTCTTTGCGCTGCTCGTTGAGCGCGGAGAGTTTTTCAAACTGCGTGTAGGCCTCATGGGTGGAGGTTGCCGTGAAAAAGTTTAAGGCGATACTTGCGTCTTCCAAGCGTCCCGCGGAGTTGATACGCGGCGCAATGTTAAAAGCGATATCTTCGGAGGTGATGGAGGATTTGTTGAGAAAATCGCGTATGATGATCGAAGCGGGACGATTTGAACGCATAATGAGGTTAAGCCCCTCTTTGACCAACGTGCGGTTGATGTCGATAAGGGGCATAATATCGGCGATAATAGCGATGCAGAGGATGTCCAAAAACTGTTTCATATCGATAGAGAGGCGAAGCTCTTTTTTGACGAGCGCAAGCAAAAGCCACGCAACCTGCGCGCCGCAAATCTCTTTAAAAGGGTATTGGCATGTAGGGAGTTTGGGGTCGACTATGGCATGTGCAAGGGGAAGTTCGTCCGAAGGGGTATGGTGATCGGTGATAATGAGCTCGATACCGCGCTCTTGGCAGATGCGCGCTGCTTCTCTTGCAGTGATACCGTTATCAACGGTGATAATGAGATCGGTATCTACGCGCTCTAAAATGGTTGGGCTCACTCCGTAGCCGTCGCTAAAGCGGTTAGGAATAATCGCTTCGAGCGGGTAGGGGATTTGTCTGAAAAAATCGACCATAATCGCGGTGGAACTTACACCGTCGACGTCGTAATCCCCTACGAGGGTGATGCGTTTGTTGTTTTGTATGGCATGTGCGATTTTTTTTGCCGCCTTTTCGGCGTCAATAAGCAAGGCAGGATTTGGTATGTGGGAGAGTTTTTTCTCTTCCCCGAGGAACCGTTCTTTAAGAAGGGTAAAAAGGGAATTCTTGTCTAAAAAAGGGTGTTCTTCCAAACGCGACATACCAAAGAATTCTATTCTGCTTCTAAAGAAGCTTTGACGAAGGCTAAAATAGAAGGGTTTGGCGTTTGGAGTCTTGAAGTAAACTCAGGGTGGAACTGCACGCCCAAGAACCACGGATGGCCTTTGATCTCGACCGCTTCGATAAGCCCTTGCGATTCGCCCGTGACGATCATACCCGCTTTTTCAAGCGCTTCGCGGTAGGTAGGGTTTGCTTCGTATCGGTGGCGGTGTCTCTCGTAGATCGTTTTTTCCCCGTTGTAGGCATTGCGCAAAATCGAGCCCTCTTTGGTATCGCACGGGTATTCCCCTAGGCGGAGTGTGCCGCCCATCGGCGATTGGTGGGTTCTAAACTGCGTAAGACCGCTTTGGTCGAGAAAGGTGTCGATAAGGTAGATCATCGGATACGGCGTATTTTCATCGAACTCCACCGAGTTAGCCCCTTCGTAGCCTAAAACGTTGCGTGCATACTCAACCAAAGTAAGCTGCATCCCGAGGCAGATTCCAAGGTAAGGGATTCTGTTTTCACGTGCATAACGGATCGCAGCAATTTTGCCCTCGACGCCGCGGTTTCCGAAACCTCCTGCAACCAAAACGCTGTCGCAGTCTTTGAGCAGCTCCTCGGGTCCTTGCTCTTCGATCGCTTCGGAATCGACCCAGCATATCTCTACGCGGGTATCAAGATGCGCTCCTGCGTGGATAAGCGACTCCGTAAGTGATTTGTACGACTCTTTGAGCTGAAGGTACTTTCCTACGAATCCGACCACCACTTTATTTTTGGGTTGGACGATCTTTTTCACGAGTGCGTCCCACTCCTCCATGTTGGGGTTGAGTTCGCCGAGTTCAAGCTCTTTTGCGATCGGTTTAAGGATGTTTTGACGCAAAAACGACATCGGAATATCGTAGATACTTGCCGCATCGAGCGCTTCTATAACGCTGTCGCTAGAGACGTCGCAACTCATGGCAAGTTTTTTCTTGAACGTTTTAGGCAACGCGTTTTCGCTTCTGGCGATAATCATCTGCGGCGTGATACCGATACGGCGCAGCTCTTGTACCGAATGTTGTGTCGGTTTTGATTTTAATTCCCCCGCCGCTTTGATGTAAGGGATAAGGGTAACGTGAACGAAAAACGTCCCCTCTACGTCCTCATCGTGCTTCATTTGGCGGATAGCTTCCATAAACGGCAGCCCTTCGATGTCGCCCACGGTTCCCCCGAGTTCGACTACCAAAATGTCGTGCCCTTCGCCTGCGAGTTTGATACGGCTGACGATCTCGCCGACGATATGGGGGATAACTTGAATGGTTTGCCCCAAATAGCCGCCTGCACGCTCACGCTCGATAACGCTCGAGTAGACCTGTCCCGTGGTAAAGTTGCTCGATTTTAAGTAAGAAGTGTCTAAAAAACGCTCGTAGTTCCCGATGTCGAGGTCGGTTTCCCCGCCGTCTTTGGTTACGAAAACTTCGCCGTGTTCAAGCGGGCTCATGGTTCCCGGGTCGACGTTGATATAAGGGTCGATTTTTAGCATGCCGACTTTTTTACCTGAGTGTTTGAGTAAGGTTCCGATACTCGCTGCCGTTATCCCTTTTCCAAGAGAACTTAAAACCCCACCGGTCACAAAGATATATTTCGTCATGCCAAAACTCCGTATTTTTTAGTAAATTTTTTAATCTGAAATTATAGTCACGGATCACTTAAAATCTCTTATGGTCGGCAGGTTATGCCAAAGCGCCAAAGAAAAAAAATGTTATAATCCCGCAGAATTTAAAATAACAAAAAAAGAAAGAAAATTATGGATCACACGCTTTTTTACATTACGGTTGCGATGGGTATCTCAATCGTCGTCAACATCTTCCTTAAAAGGCTCGGAATATCGCAGATTATCGGCTATATTTTCACGGGTACGCTGCTTGTTTATGCGTTTGATCTGCGTCATATGACCGATTCCCATACGCTTGAGCACATAGGTGAATTCGGGATCGTGTTTTTGATGTTTACCATCGGGCTTGAGATATCCCTCTCTAAAATGCACTCGATGCGCAGGGAGATATTTCTAAACGGCTTTTTGCAGGTCGCTTTTACTGCCCTCGTTGTCTATGCCGCGAGTCATTACGGCTTTGGGGTGGAGCAAAAATCGTCGCTTATTATCGCTTTGGCGTTTGCTCTCTCTTCAACGGCGGTTGTACTGAGCTATCTTAAGAGTTCCAAAGAGATATACTCCGAATACGGACAGCGCTCCACGGGGATTTTGATATTTCAAGATATCGCCGTGATCCCGATTTTGATCTTGATCGGGTTTTTAACCAGCGACAGCGATAAAAGCGTCTATGAGGTTTTAGGCAGCACTCTCGTGAGTGCGACGATTATTTTGGCGTTCTTATTTATAATAGGCAAGCGGGTGATGACGTGGCTTTTGCACTTTTCTGCTTCTTCGGAGTTGGAAGAGCTTTTTATGGGATCGGTTTTATTTATCGTCGTTTCCGCCTCGCTTTTAGCCGACTATATGGGCTTTACCTACTCGCTCGGTGCGTTTATTGCGGGGATGATTATTGCCGAGACGCGTTACCATCATAAAGTGGAGTCGGATATAGCGCCGTTTAAAGACCTCCTTTTGGGAACGTTCTTCGTCGTCGTGGGGATGAAGATCGACGTAGCCCTTTTCTTTGACAATATGGGTTTGATCGTTGCGCTGTTTCTTTTGGTGCTTGTGGTAAAAACCCTTATCGTCTACGGTGTTATGCGTTTTTCCTCCTCCCATGCGGTTTCGATGCAGACCGCTTTGGCGCTTTCGCAGATAGGGGAGTTTTCGTTCGTAATCTTCGCCGTTGCAACAATGGGCGGGGTGCTTGATAATGCGCTCTCGTCCCTGCTCGTGCTCGTGGTGATCTTTTCTATGGTCATCACGCCGTTTTTTATTTCAAAGATCAATACGATCGTCGGTTTTTTTGCCAAAAACGTTGAAAATTCGGAGACATCCGATATGAGTTCGCTCAAAACGAGAAAAAATCACGTTATCGTATGCGGGTACAGTATCGTCGGAAAATTCGTCTCGAAACATCTCGAGGATCTGGGTGCTTCGTTTATTGTGATCGACAACTCTCCCAAACATGTTCAAGAAGCGCTCGCAAAGGGGATCGAAGCCTATTTGGGGGATGCTTCCAAAACGGCGATTCTCCATGCCTTAAATATTGAAAATGCGGCTTCTGTTATCGTGACGCTTGACAATATGGAGAAGAAAAGACTTATCTGCGAGGCTGTTTTAAAGTATAACAAAAATGTGAGTCTCGTCGTAAAAGTAACCACTTTGGAAGAGAAACAAAAACTTGCCGACTTGCCGATTACGTATATTGTCGATGGAAAACTTGAGGTTGCCAGAGTGTTGGTGGATAGGATCGTTTCGTGTAGATTACGGTTTTAAAAGAGGCGGTTATTTCGCCTCTTTTTGTTCCCGCACAAGCCATTGGAGATATTCGATGCTCCA
>JAQUCZ010000090.1 GCA_028685945.1 Sulfurimonadaceae bacterium
CGGTCACGGCAATCACGGGTGGCGGTATCTCCGAGAATGTGCGCTTTACGAGAAATATGGAAGCGCTCAATGCCGTACTTCCTGCGGGAAGCGGCGGAACGGCGTATTCACAAAGCTTTAACGATGCAACCCATTCAAGTTCCATCGATGTATTTGATTCGCTTGGTTCAAAACATACGTTACGTATGGAGTTTAGAAAAACTTCTGTCGATTTGGCAACGGGAAGCACGTGGTCGATGAAGCTAAGTGTTCCCGAACCGGCCACTATCAACACGGTAGCACCGACAAATGAGAGAATGGGAACCATACGATTCAATAACGACGGTTCTTTGGCGACGTATAACCCGCCAAATATCTCCTTTAGCGGAAACAACGGTTCGGCGCCCGATCAACAAGTAAGCCTTAGTTTCGGTACGGCGAATGCGTTTGACGGGATGACGAGTTTCGATTCCCGCTCTTCAACCTCGGGTATCAGCCAAGACGGCTACACGGGAGGGGATTTGGTCGGGATTAGAATCGATCAAAGCGGAACGTTAATCGGTTCGTTTTCTAACGGACGTTCGTTTGGACTTGCCCAAGTGGCAATGGCAAAATTTACCAATAACGAGGGGCTTATGACCGAGGGGGGCAACGTCTTTATTCAAACGGCAAACTCGGGTGATCCGATTGTAGGTACGGCAGCGACCGCGGGGCGCGGATTTATCCAGTCTTCCGCGCTTGAAGCTTCCAACGTCGATTTATCAAACTCGTTGACGCAGTTAATCATTATCCAAAGGGGTTACCAAGCCAACGGAAAAACGATTACGACATCGGATACGCTCTTAGAAACCCTCATAGGTCTTAAACGGTAGGTAGCGCATAATACGGACTGAAGTCCGTGTTACAAGTCCCGTAACACAGGCTTCAGCCTGTAAAGTAACGTCAAAAGTTCTCATACGGACTAAAATCCGTATTACGGCAAGAGTGCTCTTTTTACAAACAAACTCTCAGAATCCCCCAACATACATTTTGCTATAATTCGCGCACTAAAAAATGAAGGAATTATGATGCAATTCTCTGCTCCACTCAAATCAAATTCAAAAAAAGTTATGTTACTCGGCTCGGGCGAACTCGGCAAAGAGGTCGTGATCGAAGCACAACGCTTAGGACTTGAGGTAATCGCCGTCGATAAATACGAGGGTGCACCCGCACATCAAGTCGCTCACCGCGCGCACGTAGTGAACATGCAAAACAAAGAGGCTCTTTTAGAGATCATCCGTGCGGAAAAACCCGATTACATTTTGCCCGAAGTGGAAGCGATCAGCATTGAGGCGCTTTTTGCGGCGGAGGCGGAAGGATTTAATGTTATCCCAAATGCCGATGCGGTAAGCAAAACGATGAACCGTAAAAACATCCGTAAATTCGCGGCCGAAGAGCTTGGACTCAAAACGGGACCTTACGAGTTTGTAAAAACACTCGATGAGCTTCGCGGTGCAGCGGAGCGTATGGGATTCCCGTGTGTTATCAAACCTGTTATGAGTTCTTCGGGACACGGACAAAGCGTGGCACGTTCGGCAAACGATATCGAAAAATCGTGGGAGATGGCAAAAGAGGCACGCGGCGATGCGAGCGAGCTTATCGTCGAGGCATTTGTCGATTTTGATTACGAGATAGCTCTTTTAACAGCTAGAAACGGCAAAGAGACGGTTTTCTGCGAACCTATCGGGCATGAGCAGCGCGACGGGGACTACGTGTTTTCATGGCAGCCGATGCAGATGAGCGAAGTTGCCAAAGCAAAAGCGCAGGAGATCGCCAAAAAAATCACCGACGGACTCGGCGGGCAAGGGCTTTTCGGGGTTGAGTTGTTTGTTAAGGGCGATGAGGTCTATTTCAGCGAAGTCTCTCCCCGCCCGCACGATACGGGAATGGTAACGCTTATCACCCAGTCTCAGAGCGAATTTGCACTCCATCTGCGTGCAGTTTTAGGCTTGCCGCTCGGGTTTACGTTTTACGGGGACGGTGCATCGGCGGCGTTTAAATCTGAAGCACACAACTATGCACCCGTGGTGGACGTGGACGATTCCCTCTTTAGCCACAACTCTTTCGTGCGTGTATTCGGTAAACCAGAAGCGCACATAGGGCGCCGTCTTGCGGTTGCACTCGTGTTTGATAAAGTAGATGCGGCATTGGCAAAAGCGCGTGAGATCATCAAAAAAGTAAAAGACGCCTAACCCGTAACACGGACTTCAGTCCGTAAGAAAGTTCAAGATACAGGCTAAAGCCTGTGTTACGGGGTCTGTAACATGCCAAGCTTTCGTAACACGGACTTTAGTCCGTACACAACGAGGAGATAGTAGATATGAAGATTGTATTGCTCGATACGCTGACCTTCGGCGATACCGATCTTAGCGGTTTTTCCCGCTTCGGCGAGGTTGGCATGTACGAAACGACCGCGCCCTCCCAAACGCGCGAGCGCATAACAAACGCAAACGTTATCGTAACAAACAAGGTGGTTATCGACGATGCTTTGATGGCACATGCCAAGGATTTAAAACTGATCTGCATCGCTGCTACGGGGATGAACAACGTCGATCTCGAAGCGGCAAAAAGACGCGGTATCGAGGTGAAAAACGTCAGCGGCTACTCCACCGATTCGGTGATCCAACACACCTTTTCAATGCTTTTTTATCTTGTAGGACATTCCCGCTATTATGACGACGTCGTCAAAAGCGGTGTTTATGCAAAGAGCCCTATCTTTACCGACGTGAGCCGTCCGTTTTTCGAGATAAAAAACAAAAGATGGGGGATTATAGGGATGGGCGAGATAGGGCGCGGTGTGGCACGTGTTGCCGAGGCGTTCGGAGCCGAGGTGGTGTACCACTCCACAAGCGGTGCGAATACCGCCCAGCTCTACGAGCATCTTGAGCTTGAAACACTTTTGCGCACATGCCATATTATCTCGATTCACGCCCCTTTAAACGAGAAAACCAAGAACCTTTTGGGGTGTGAACAGTTGTTACTATGCCGCCAAAAGGCTATCGTTCTCAACCTCGGGCGCGGCGGTATTATCGATGAGGAAGCGGTTGCACGCCTTGTCGATGAGCGCGAGATATATTTTGGACTCGATGTTTTGGAAAAAGAACCTATGCGTGAAGACCACCCGTTTTTAAGAGTGCAAAATAAAGAGAGACTCTACGTGACTCCTCATATTGCATGGACGTCGCACGAAGCGCGCGAGAAGCTGATTGCAGGGGTGTTAGCAAATATTGCAGCGTTTTTAAAGGGGTAAGCATCGCCGAAATTGCCCTTTTTCTCTCCGCTTTTTTAGCTGCTACGATCTTCCCTCTTAGCTCCGAAGTAACGTTTGTCGTAGCTTTACAAAACGGTATGGGTTTATGGCATGCCATGATTTTTGCCTCGCTTGGAAACATTCTTGCAATATGCGTAAACTACGCTCTGGGGTTTTGGCTTTACGAGAAAACACATGCCAAGCTGGAGGGTTCAAAAACGGGCGCGCGCTCCTTGGCATGGGGGCATAAATACGGCTATTTTATCTTGCCTTTTAGTTTTTTGCCCGTAATCGGCGATCCGCTTACTTTGGTCGCGGGAGTTTTACGACTCAATTTTGTTTGGTTTTTGGTGATTGCGGGGAGCTTAAGGGTTTTGCGTTACTACTTTTTAGCGCAGTTGGTTTGAATATAAAGTGAAGAGAGGACGTGGTAATGTTGTTTGATGTCGGAGATATTTATGCATTCCCACGCAGAGCGTGGGAACGAGACTTGGAGGTAGGAGAAAAATGAAAAGCGATGTTTTAATCATAGGTGCGGGCGGTGCAGGTTTGAGTGCGGCATTAGCGGCACACGAGGCGGGCTCAAAGGTGAGAATACTCACCAAAAATTACCCCACACGTTCACAAACCTCTATGGCGCAAGGGGGGATCAACGCCGCGTTAGGCAATGCGGGCGAAGACAGCGTGGAAGCACATATCGCCAATACCCTCAAATCTGCCGCGGGCTTGGCAAACGAGGAAGCGGTGCGTTTTATGTGCGAAGCGGCACCCGAAGCGATTACGTGGCTCGATAGCATAGGTGTATGTTTTAGCCGTACCGAGGAGGGCAAAATAGCGCAAAGAACTCTGGGCGGTGCAAGTGCGCCGAGGGCATGTTACGCGCAGGATTATACTGGTCTTAAAATATTGCATACGCTTTATGACCAAGTCTTGGCATGCGGCATCGAGATCCTCAACGAGCGCTACCTTTTGAATTTAATAACAAACAAAGATGCAAACGGCAAATCTTATGCTTGCGGTGCGACGGTACTCAATATCCAAACGGGAGAGGTCGAGGCGTATGAGAGCGCTTCGGTGATCGTAGCTACGGGCGGGTATGCAAGGCTCTACCACAAACACTCCACCAACGCCGTGGGTTCTACGGGAGACGGTATCGCTGCGGCGATCCGCGCGGGGGCGAGGCTAAGCGATATGGAGTTTGTGCAGTTTCACCCTACCGCGCTTAAAAACTCCTCTATCCTTATCTCCGAGAGTGCGCGCGGGGCGGGCGGGCATCTGCTCAATTCCAAAGGGGAGCGTTTTGTAAACGAGCTTTTGCCGCGCGATCAGGTGGCACGCGCCATCAACGAACAGATCCAAGCAGGCGAAGAGGTATTTTTGGATATCCGCCATCTTGGGGAGGAGTTTATCGACCGTGAGCTTCCTCAAGAGCGCAAACTTGCCAAGCTTTACGAAAACGTCGATCCCGTTTATGATCTCATTCCCATCAAGCCCGTGGCACACTACACCATGGGCGGTATCGAGGTGGATAACGCTTCACAAACCAAACTCAAAGGTTTGTTTGCCGCGGGTGAATGTGCCAACCATAAAGTACACGGTGCAAACCGTTTGGGGGGCAACTCCCTTTTGGAACTCGTGGTGTTTGGCAAACAAGCGGGGCAAAATGCGGCGGCACATGCCAAGAAGTTTGAGAAGCCTATAGACTCGGCGGCGGCATTGGTGAGTGCCGAGAACTTTATAAACGGGGTAAAATACCGCTTTACCAACCAGATAGATTTTTACCAAAAACGGGAGTTTACGGGAAATATCTTTTACAACAATGCAGGGATCGCACGCGACGAGATGGGCTTAAAAGCGGTGCTCGGAGCGGTGCGCCAGATGCAAAAAGAGCTGCCGTTTATGGGGGTCGCCGACAAATCGAAAATCTATAACACTAACCTTGTAGAGTTTATAGAGTTCGGTAATATGCTTGAACTGAGCGAAATCGTACTCGTATGTGCCATCAGCCGCAACGAAAGCCGCGGAGCACACTACCGCACCGACATTCCGCATGCCAACGACATCGCCTACAAAGCCCACACCATCACGTGGAAAGAGGACGGCGTTTTGTGCGCCGATTTTATGGAGTAGCAGATGAAGATAACTATCAAAAGATACACAAGCGAACCGCAGATCAAAGAGGCGTTTTTAGAGTACGAAGTCGCGCTTGAGAACCCCACGCTGCTAGAGGCGCTTACCTATATCAAAACAAAACTCGATGCCAGTCTTAGTTTTGCAAGCGGTTGCCGCAGTAGCGTGTGCGGCAGCTGTTCTATGCG
>JAQUCZ010000091.1 GCA_028685945.1 Sulfurimonadaceae bacterium
GTGCTGTTTGCAGGTTTGTTGTTAGATTGCATCGACTTATTTGCTTTGGTTGCGCCTACGGTCCATTTTGATGGTTGCATTAACTTTCTCCACAGAAAGAATGGTAATTTGGGTCGAAATTATACTCCACAAATCTCATTTTTTTGTATAGGAAACGAAAAAATATTTTGACCTATTCTCTTTTCTCTATTCTATGGCATGCTAAGAATAGTTTAGTCTTTACGGCTAAAGTTTTTTGATTTGACTTGCAACTATTAATTTTTTTTTGCTAAAATAACGGCGCAATTTACGATAAAGGATTTTTACGATGGCAAAACATCAATTTCAAACAGAAGCAAATCAAATACTCCATTTGATGATCCACTCACTCTATTCCAACAAAGAGATTTTCCTACGTGAGCTTGTTTCAAACGCTTCGGATGCGCTTGACAAGCTTAACATGTTGGTGCTCACGAACGATCAATACAAAGTGGTTACGTTTGCTCCGCGCATCGATATCGTAGTCGATAAAGAAGCAAAAACGTTAACGATCAAAGACAGCGGGATCGGAATGAACGAAGAGGATCTTATGAACAACCTCGGAACGATCGCAAAATCGGGAACGAAGGCGTTTTTGGAGAACCTAACGGGGGATCAGAAAAAAGATTCCCGTCTTATCGGGCAGTTCGGGGTCGGGTTTTACGCATGTTTCATGGTTGCAAATAAGGTTGAAGTAACAACCAAAAAAGCAGCCGAAGAAAAAGCGTACAAATGGATCAGCAAAGGCGACGGCGAGTTTGAGATCGAAGAAGCGCAAAAAGAGTCTCACGGAACCGAGATTAAAATGTATCTCAACGACGAAGAGAGCGAGTTTTTAGAGAGCTACCGCATCGAATCGATTATCAAAAAATACTCCAACCATATCCCTTTCCCTATCTTTATGGACAAAGAGAAGTTTATTCCCGCAGTACGCGACGATGAGGGGAACGAAAAAGAGCCTTCAAGAACCGAGATAGAGAACCAGCAGATCAACCGTGCAAACGCACTTTGGACGATTGCAAAAAGCGAGATAAAAGAGGAGGAGTATAAAGATTTTTATAGCTCTATCGCACACTCTTCGGAGGAACCTTTGGCATGGATGCATAACAAAGCCGAGGGTGCGATTGAATATACGACACTTTTTTATATCCCCGCCAAAGCGCCGATGGATATGTACCGCGTCGATTACCAACCGGGAATAAAGCTCTATATCAACCGCGTTTTCATCACAGATGACGACAAAGAGCTTATGCCGACCTATCTTAGATTTTTACGCGGTGTGATCGATTCAAAAGACCTGCCGCTTAACGTCTCAAGAGAGATTTTGCAATCGAATAAAGTGATGGCAAAAATCAAAAGTGCGTCGGTGAAAAAAGTGCTCTCAGAGCTTGCGAAGATGGCACAAAACGATAAAGAGAAATACGACAAGTTTTATGCACAATTTGGTAACGTACTCAAAGAAGGGCTTTACAACGATTTTGCAAACCGCGAAAAGATTTTGGAGCTTTTACAGTTTAACACGCTCAAAGGAAGCGAAAAAACAACGATCGAAGAGTTTGTGAAAAATGTAGACGAAGAGAAAAAAGAGATCTACTACATCGCGGGCAAAACATCTCTTGGCATGTTGAAATCTTCTCCCGAACTCGAAAAATTCAAATCTCGCAATATCGACGTGCTGATCCTCAACGAAGAGATCGACACTATTATCTTCCCGATGGTGACGGAGTACAAAGAGTACAAATTCGTTCACGTAAGCGATGCGAAATTCGAGGAGAGCGAAGAGGAGAAAAAAGCTAAAGAGGAGAGCGCGAAAAATTTCGATTCACTTGTTAAAGAGCTCAAAGATACTTTAGGGGAAAGCGTGAAAAACGTGGAAGTAACGTTTGATCTTGTAGACTCACCCGTAAAACTTAAAATGGACAAAGAGGACCCCTCATATATGATGGCGCAGATGATGAAACAGTTTGGACAGGGCGGCGATACACCTGAGCCGGCTCCGATTTTACAGATCAATCCAAAACACGAACTCATTATGAAGCTTAAAGACTCGGCGGATCAAAATTTGATCGCGGATGCGGCGCACGTTCTTTTGGATCAGGCAAAACTTTACGACGGCAAAGAGCTTGCCGATACGCAAGACTTCATAACAAGACTTAACAGAGTAATGTTAAAAGCGTTATAATAAAAACTTATGGTGGGTGTAATCGTAGCACCCGCCTCTCTTTTTTCTCCCATTTTCTTCAAAATAGCAACGAACGGTTCGGTTTTATGTTATTTTTTCTTTTATGCCGCATGAAACTACAATAAAAACATTATCAAAACAAGAAGAGATCGCTCTTTTGCTTAAAAAAGCCAAAAGAGAGTGTGCCGAGATTATGAATGCGCAGCATTGCGGTTTCAATCTTTGCGATTACAGCTACACCACAAACGAAGCTATTTCGGAACTGGGACTCGACGATGAACTTGTGCATCAGCTCGTGGAAGATTATGTAGAACAGGTTATAAAAACAAAGCAGCTTTTTATCTACTACATTTCGCAGTTGCAAGATGCAAAACAAAGCAATCAGAAATTGGACTTTATCCCCTTACGGGAACTCGCACACAAAAACCTCGGTGTCGCAAGAAATCTTAGGATCAAAGACGGTCAAATGATTTTGGAGAGAATGATGAAAGAGGAGGACATCGACTGCCTCTTTGATTGTGTCAAAGCGCTTGAAGTATGTGCCATACGACTCAAGCCCGAATGTGCCTACGACACGATGAAGCTTATAAAAATAAAGAGCACGATCTTCTAAACCTACTTTTTAACGGAGTGGGAAACTCGTTCTAAAACCCCTTTAGGCTTGATGATAATCGTCTCAGGCTTGTCTAAAGGGAGAATAAACGCCAATAAAATAATAATAAACGAGAAAAAAACTCCCCCCAAGATTGCAACTATTATTTTCAGTTTAAACTCTTCCATTACGCGCCCGTTTTTGGTTTTGTAATTAATTATATCATGTTACAATGTTTTATGCGCATCTTCTTGTCTTTTTTGTATTTTTCCTTTTTATGTCACACGGCATCGGCAAAAGAGCCTCTTATGGCGATTTTACAAGGGGTACATGCCAACGATTCTCAAGTATTTTTACTCGGTCAAAGCTTTCTTACTTGCCGACCCTACGGTGTCGTTTCTCTCGAGGAGATTTATACAAAAGAGCAAACCAATGCAACATGCCGCAGAGCGATAGAGAAATTTTATGCAAAAGAGCCTCTTTTGAAACATTTTGCGGGTAGTATTTTCAAAACAAAACAGATGTACCATATAGAGCCAAAAGAGCAGAGGTGTGTCGTGTACGCGCGGGGGATGACGAGTCTTTCCGAGCTTTTGCTCGGGCAGGGGCTTGGATTTGTTGCGCCGTTTTTTCGTGATGAAGAGTTTTTGCACGGCTTTACAAAAGCGCAGCGAAATGCCAGAGCACAAAGGCTTGGCATGTGGAGCGAACAAGAGATCATCGAATGTATCGCCGAAGTGTATAGGGAGTAGGGTTTGAAACAGGCATTTTACAACGGTATTTTTGTTACGCTTATTAGCATCGCGCTGAATTTTCTTTTTAAAATAACGACGGCGCACCTTATCGAAAAGAGTGAGCTAACGCTTTATTTTACCGCGATCGATATTTTCACCCTGACGCTTTTGGTGCTTGTCGGATTTCGCTCTTCTATGGTCGTGACGTTTGCACAGCTTAAAAATCCGCAAATGATTATCAACGTCTTTCGCGGTGTGATCGTCGTAACCGTACTTTTGGTATGGGGTCTCGTGATACCGTTTTTAAAGCATAAAATCGGGGTGGATATTCACTATTGGTATCTGGTGGCAACGGTGCTCTCTTTAAGTATTGCTCTTTATTTTTCCAATATCATCGCGATGTATCGACTCTACAATATTATTAATGCCGTTACGCTTTTAGAGCCACTTTTGATCCTATTTTGGTTCTGTCTTGCCTTTTTCGCTTTTGATCTTAGCGGTATACAGCCTTTGTTTATAGCAACCATCATGAGCTCCTTCGGGGTGAGCATGTTTGTTTTTGCGATGAGCAAAAAGTATTACGGTTCGGTGGTTATCAAACGCCCCGAGTTTGATGCAAAAGCGATCAAGTTTATAAAAAATTCGGTGATCTCTACAATCGAATTCGGTTCGGGGATCGTGCTGCTGTATATGGTTGTTTTTTTGATGCTCAAGCATTTTAGCGTCGAAGAACTCGGAGACTTTCAGGTGGTGACGAAACCGATTTTTACCTACATGATGATGCTTTTTGTTTTCCCTATTTTTCGTTTTGTACTGCCCGAACTCTCCAAACTTGTCAGCGAAAAAAATATTATCGAGATCAAAGCACTCAAAAGGTGGATCTACCGTTATGCTTTCATCGTCAGCGGCACCTTTTTGCTCGTAGCACTTTTGTTCTCTTCGCAGATTATAGAACTTCTTTTTCCCCCCGAGTATGCGGGAGCTTCGCTGATGCTCAAACATCTTGCGTTTTTCTTTATTTTCCTTATCGTCAATGCGTACCAAATCGCTTTTATTAAAGCAAGCGGCGCATTTATGAGCGCTCTTTTGATCCGCCTTTTGGGGATAGTGATTTTAGTGGCAACATTCTACGTTATCTTTTTGTTCTTTTCGCAAAGCGTTATTTCGCTAATTATCGCTTTGGTTTTTAGTTACGTGGGGATGTTTAGCGTGTCATTCTTTTTGGAGAGGAAGATATTTAAAGAATTAGAAGAAGAGAACCGTTAACGGTTCTCTTCTTCGTGGGTCATGTAGATCCAAAACTCTTTGTGGGTGTAGCCTTTGTTGAGAAAAAAGAACTGCAATACCGCGACGCGATAGAGGGTGATCGCCATTTTGGCAAAAGGGATAAAAAGGCTCAAACTCACAAGAAGCGATTGCTCTTTTTCCCCTTTGGAGCGGATCATCTCCTCCATCCCTATGTTTTTGGTCAGGTAGAGCCCAAAAAGGATAGAAAATAAAAAATTAAGAATCAGCCCGAAAATGACGTAGGCCAGAATATCTTGTTCGTGCATCCCTGCGATCATCAAAGTGTCCTTATCGTTTTTTTAAAGAGGGCGTATTGTAACTTAGATCAGCTTGGAGAAAATTTATTCGTATTTTTTGACCATCTTATCGGTATAAAAAGTACCGAAAGGGATCAGTGAAGCGACAAAAAATATGGCACTCTCGTACGCACTCCACTTTGCATCTTGCCATGCTTTGGCGAGCAAAATACAAAAAAGGATAAAAAGAATCCCGTGAGCCATACCGACAATTTTCACCGCAAGGGGAAATCCTGCAAAATATTTTAAAGGCATTGCTATAAATAACAAAATTAAATACGAGTACCCTTCGATCATCCCTATTTGTCTAAATCTTTTCACACTGTGTTGCATACTGTTTCTTTCGTGAGGAAATTTTTGTGAATTATATAATCAAAAAAGTAACAAACCTCCCGCTTTTGAAAAAATAGAAGATTGTTAAAAAATCTTTTAAACATA